>QQUD01000978.1 GCA_008501785.1 Chloroflexota bacterium | reverse complement strand
GCGCCTTCAACAACCTACGCCTCTTCATCCGCGTCACCGACGAAGACCGTGTCGTCGCCTACACCGAACACGGCAACCTTTTCGGCTACGTGGCTACTGGCCAAGAACTGCACGCCGTCCGCCGCGACTGCTGGCAAATCGTCCAGGCCCGTGCCAAAGACGGCAACGTCTCCGCTGTTCTTATGCCCATCTAAAATTTGCGATTGATTAAAAGAATTTGTTAAGGCTGGTAACTGGAGATCGGTAGCCAAGCAAGATAAGCTGTGTGAGCAGATCATTACCTGCGGTTAATGTGATCTGCTCTTGTTGAATATTGAGCAAGAGAATACCAATCGTTCCTGTCGTAGGAATATTTAGGGCTT
The DNA here is from genome assembly GCA_008501785.1 of Chloroflexota bacterium. The sequence goes on along the minus strand of QQUD01000978.1, from coordinate 2,769 downwards.
GTGCATGACGGCGTGCATCGAGATCATCGCTCACAAAAAGACCTTTCTGGTAATAGGCAACAGCGATGCACGGTCCGTTCACCAGCGCCAAGTCGCTGGCTCAACCCGTTGGCGAAGGCTCTTTCTGCGGTGGTTAGGGTAACAACAGCTAACGATTGCCATGCATCTATCGGCAATTGATGTATGGCTACGCCCGCCCTATACTCTGCCCAGACTGCTGGCGTCGTACAAGCAGAGGCCCATAGATTCAAAACAAGCTTTGGCTGTTCAATAAGAGCAAAGTTTGTCAAAACCGTGTTGTCTAGCAGAACAAGTTTACTCATTGTTTGGGGGGTATAAAAGCAGCTGCATTTTCTAAATCAGTAGTGATGTCATCAGAAGAGATCGGTGCATTGCGAATTGGAATATCCAATCGCAGGCAGCGGGTGCGTAAATCTAGCCAGGGCAGTTCTAGTAGTTCAGCCGCCCGACTCAAGCTAATGGCACCAGCCAGGTAGTGCGCAATGACCAGGTGAACTTGCTCTGGAAGCGACGTCAACGCAGCCACCGCTTCATCGCTCAGACCAGCATCGGCATCAATTTGCGGCGTATGGATATGGTAAAATAAAACAGCTCGGATCAGATAGTAATCCATGATGTCCATAATGGCCGCTTCCGGCTGACCGTGGTGTTCGACGACAACGGTTTGTCCACGTTGTACGGCCTGAATAATCTGGCGCGTCTGTCGGGCCAGCGTCGTTTTCGGAACATGTCGCATCGTTTCCATTAGAACAACCTCCATAAAACCATAAAATACGTATTTTACACATTTTACATCATTTTATGATCGTGCCGCAACCACGAAACATCCTCCTTTCCCCTGTCCCCAGTACCTTTCTCCTGAGCCTGACGGCTCTCCCCAGACGAAAAGACAGTTGTCCCCCGTGCCTGACCACAGCACTCGCCTCGGCGAAAAGCAACCTTGTCAACATTGTCGCGGACGCCTCTGCCTACTCACCCCGGTTTAGCTGTTGTTCCGTTCAAAAACATCGCCGTTCTTGCCTGGCCTAAGAGTATCTTTTTGGTCATTTTTCGGAACGTGTTCTTCCAGGCAAGCCGTATCAGGAACCGTTGCAAAAAATGCCCAACCAGGTTCGCCTGGAATATCGTCTGGCCAGCACGATCCCCCTATCAGTTCTGTAGTCGGGTAGTCGTTAGTCGTGTAGTCGTGTGTTTCCTGACTATTCGACTACGCGACTATCCGACTACCTGACTCTCCAAAGGAGTTCTTTATGTCCCAAGACCTGATGCATAAGGTAGCAGCGATGCATACTATTCAAGTGGGTGATGACACGTATCTGAGCTACGATGCTGTGTTGACCGAAACCGCAAACCACCTGTTTTCAGATGGCCCACAAAGCGAGTCAGATTTTCAGCAGATTACAGAGCAGGCCGGGCGGCTGCTCACCCAACTTGGCTACGGCTCGCCGGTGACCCTTAATCCTCCGGCTGTCCCCTTCAACCAAAGAGGAACTTACTATCGCAAAATGCCGCAGCTGGATACAGTCGTCGTGCAAGCGGCGCTCGATCAGCTATCAACGCTTTGCAATTCCAAACCGGAACACCGTGTCATTGCCGTGCGCCTGATGCTCAATGTAGCCAAACGGCTGGGGCACACCAGTTTTGATCACCTGGAAACCGGTCTGCGAGAACATATCACGAACCAGGTCACCAAACTTGCCGCCGATTTGGGCTGGACCTTTTACGACAGCGGCATCTTTGCCAAACCCCGGCCATTCGACACCGACAAGGCAAAAACGGCCGTTTCCACCCACCTCACCAAAACAGATGGCCCCGTCTGGCATAGTGACCTGCTCAATACGGCCGTTTCTGCCGGATATGGCCACTCCTTCTACTATTTAGAAGAGCCAGACCCAGCTATTGAGGAAATTATCCAAACCACCCTCATCGCTCACAACTACGAAACGACCGCAGATAACGACTGTTACCGGCCTAAACTTCCCGTCCTGCCAACCGATACACAGCCGCAATTGTTAGATGGACTGCGCCAATTGCAAATCTACAGCATCGACGACAAACACAACCGCGACATGCTGCACGTGGACGAGGTGCAGCATGTGTTGAACCAGGTGCTTGGCCAATCGACGACCGAATACCAGTTCCAGCGTTTTCTGTCCGCTGGCCCACTGGCCAACGCCCTCATTCAACTGGGCTACGAACGGGACACAACCACGCTGCCAACCAGCGAGATACGGCCGTTTTCCACCCGATTCCAAACCCCCAACCTCTATCACCCCTTCCTACGCAAAGAAGTGGTGGCAGCCACCAACGATCCACCGCAAATGCTGCACTTGGCAGACGGCATGACGGTCCACGCCCCCATCATCACCCTTGATGACGACGAGGAAACCATCGTGGCTCTGCAAATGATTGGCCCAGAACAATCCGTCAAAGCCAACTGGGCAGCCCTGATGGGAGGCGGCAAAACCAACTGAATCAACGCCATCCACATCAAGCTTGGCGGTGCCAAATCGCACATTACCCTGCGCCAAATGCTCCCTTGCAGCTGGCTGGAAATGTGGCTCATTCACAAACAAGCCTCCCACATCGAGATGACCCCTGATGAACCGTTTTACCTCCTCGATGATGGCACGGCCGTGCCCCCACCCAACTTCTTCCTCAGGCTCGATCGCGCCATCCAGGTTCCGCTCCAGCCCGACTGGACCACCCATCTCTGGTTGGGCGGCCGTCAATCCGATCTGATCCGCC
>QQUD01000049.1 GCA_008501785.1 Chloroflexota bacterium | reverse complement strand
GCACCGCAATCGTCGCCTGTATGCCAAACGCCTGCGCCGCAAAAGCAATGCTCTGCCCATGATTACCAGTCGATGCCGTAAACAAGCCCGCCTTTCGCTCTTGTTCGGTAAGGTTTGCCGCCATCGCCAAACCACCCCGCACCTTACATGCACCCACTGGCTGATGATTCTCGTGCTTAACCCACACCTGCGCCCCGACCAATTCGCTCAACGTTGCATAATGATGCAGCGGCGTCGGCAGCAAATAGCGATACACATGCGGACGCGCCGCCAACACATCTTTTAAAGTAGGCATTGGTTGATTACTCATAATTCACTCCTTGTGAAAAGCTAGAGTATAGAGCTAGAGCTAGAGGAAGAGATAGCATTCTTTTCTAGCTCTATACTCTAGCTCTAGCTTCTTCTACACAACCGGCATCCAATCCGAAGATCGTCCGCCCGTGTTGATTTGATGTTTGATTAAATTGCCCAGCATTGTCACACCCGCTCGAATGCCTGCCGAGCTTAGATTAGCAAAACAAAGCCGCATAAATTCGTGGGAAGCATCGTTAATTTGGTACGCTTCGCCTGGGGTAAAAGCAAAACCTTGCTGCAACGATTGCCGGTACAATTCGCCCGTCGCAAAGTAGCGCGGCAGCGTCACCCAACTGCTATAACCACCTGTCGGATGGCTCCATGTCACGGTGGAAGGCATGTTTTCACGCAGTGCGGACATGAGCGTATTGCGTCTATCCCGGTAAATGGGCAGCACCCGCTTCAGATGCTGTTTGAGACCACCCCGGCGTAAAAAGTTAGCCAGCGCCCGCTGAATAAAAATCGGGCTGCACAAATCTGTAGCGCGTTTTAACGATTGCAAACGGGTGCGTAGTCGCGGCGGCATCACCACATACCCAACGCGCAATCCCGGCATGAGCACTTTAGAAAACCCGCTGACGTAGATGACTTGATTGTACGCATCCTGTGATTTGAATGTGGGCAGCGGTGTACCATCGTAGGCAAGTTGACCGTAAATATCGTCTTCCAGAATCATGCAGTTGTGTTGGCGCGTCAACTGCAACACCGCCTGCCGCCGCTCAACCGACATTGAGTAACCAGTTGGATTGTGGAAATTGGGAATGGCGTAATAAAAACGCGGGTTTTGGGTGCGTAGGGCCACCTCAAAGGCCTCTAAATCTGGCCCATCTTCGTCGTAGGGTATGTGAATGGGATTGAGTCGTTGTGCTTTCAACACATTGAGCATGCCTAAAAATGTGGGAGCATCTACCAACACGTTATCACCGGGTTCGGTGATCGCCTGGGTTGCCAGCGAAACGGCTTGCAGTGTCCCAGATGTGATCAGGAGGTCTTCGGGAACGGCCGTTATCGCCACCGCCGCCAACATCTGCACCACTTCCACCCGCAGCGCCGCATCTCCCAAAATTGGACCATAACACATCAAATCGTTGGCTTGTGGTTGCAAATGGCTCAACTCTTGCCAAAGCAATTCCGTCGGAAAAAGCGAACTGTCAGGAATCGCGAGTGCCATTGAGCGCACCCCAATGACCTGATCCAGTTCGATCATGTCGTTAATGGCGTTATCAGGCGTCAAGTATTGGCCAATAGATGGCAGCATCGTAATGCGCTGCACGGCAGGACTGACAAAGGTGCCCCGTCCCACTGTCGCTTCCACCCAACCATCCGCTTGCAGTTCGCCGTATGCATTTTGCACAGTCAGGCGCGTCACCCCTAGCGATGATGCCATTTTGCGCACGGTAGGGAGACGGGTGTTGGCGGGTAAACGGCCGTTACTAATCTGCGTCTTAATGTGTTCCACAATTTGCTGATAAAGCGGCTGTTTGCCACCTCGAATGAGTTCTAAATTTAGCATAGCTATTTCATGAGAATGATTGACAAACCAACCTCACGTCCTTACACTTTTTCAATTGAGTTCAAAGTGAGTTCAAAGTTCGCTGAATGATGTACCATTTATAATAGTAGGACAATTCTCCATCATCAAGAGACAATTTGCACCAATTAGGTAGGACAATACAAAGATTGTCCTACTTGGGATAAAAAAATGTTGTTAGATAGACGCAAAAAAGTGACGAAAGAAGGGGTGGGGAAAAGCGATAAAATCGAAAAGAATGAAACGCAGATAACACAGATTTAAGTAAAAAATCTAAAATAATTTTAATGGTCAGCAGTTACTTGAAACTGTCATTCCCGCGAAGGCGGGAATCTATTCCTCAAAAAAGATGGATACCTGACTTCGCAGGTATGACAATCAAAGATAATTTGTTTTACTAACCTCTGACCATTACAAAAAAACCGGATTTCTTGAAGAAATCCGGTTTTAAAGTAAACATCTTTATCGTCGTGGAATCACAATCCACAAAATCAAATACGGCAAAATCCCAGGTATGCCACCCGGTAAAAACAGGATAAAGAATAACAAGCGGAACCAGAATGGGCTGATTCCATAAAATTCTGCGAGTCCACCGCACACACCTGCCAGCATCCCGTTTTGCCGCCGTAGTTTGTTTCGTTTTGTAGTCATTATTACCTCCATCGGAATTACCCGAATATTATCATTTTATACATCAACCAATACGCGAATTGGGGGATTTTGTTGCACATTTTGAATCACGTATGACACGAATGGACGAATAAGACGAATGTTTTTGAAAAATATTCGTGTCATTTGTTAATTCGTGCTATTCGTGATTCATGTCTTGACTCTCCACTCGCTGGACGGTTTACAATACAATTCATAATAAACAAAACACCAAACGCGCGAAAGGTAAAATATGTTTAAGATTGGCGAATTTTCAAAATTAAGTCGGATTCCGATTAAGACGCTGCGATATTACCATCAGATTGGATTGCTGGAACCGGAGCAGATAGATGATTTTACAGGGTATCGGTTTTATACGGCCGTTCAACTCATCCGTCTCAACCGTATCCTGGCCCTGAAAGACCTCGGGTTCAAGCTCGAACAAATTGCCCAGGTCTTGGATGATGATCTCTCTGCGGAACAGGTGCGTGGGATGCTGCGTCTTAGAGAAGCGGAAATTGAACGTGAGATTGCTGCCGAGCAGGCACGTCTCACACGTATCCAAACCCGATTACAACAGTTTACACAGGAGGCAGCTATGCCGACGTATGACGTTGTGCTCAAAACCGTAGAGCCAATTCATGTTGCTAGTATTCGCGATGTGATTGGCAAATATGATCAAATGGGCCAGTTGTTAGGCGAACTATTCGACGTGTTGGCGCAAAATCGTGTACGACCCATGGGTCCCCCAATGGCAATTTATTTTGATGAGGGGTATCAGGAAGTAAATGTAGATATTGAAACGGCCGTTCCCGTTGCAAATGCACAGTTGCAGGAAAACGGCCGTGTAAAACTACATCACTTACCTGCATTCGAAGTAGCCTCTGTGCTGTATCAAGGCCCCTACACCCACATGTCGCCTGCGTACCAGGCTATCATGGAATGGATCAGCGACAATAACTATCAAATTATCGGCCCCAATCGCGACATTTACTTACGGGCACCTGGATTAAATGTAAAACCAGAAGAATATGTCACAGAAATTCAGTTTCCAGTTGCGAAGCGGTGAGCAGCAAGCAGAAAGCGGTAAGCGGTAAGCAGTAAACCGACTACCGACCACCTAAAAGGACACAAAAATGACTATTCAACCTATTCCAAATTTTCGTTCAGTGAATACGCACCACTGTGTGACGGGTTCAATGCATCAAATTTATCTATTCAATAACCACGACATCAGTGAGGAGATGTTATTGGGACTGGGGCAAGGTGTCAGCTTTATCTACTGGCATCAAAAAGGAGAATCCCCATTTTTAGGGGGACGTGGCATGCCCAAACCGAGCATGGAAGAGTTAGCCGCCCAGCGCACCGGCGTCACCTTACAAATGCACAAAACGACCAGCACCAAGAAGGCGAAACGCACCTTGCTGGAGATGTTGGAACAACAGCAGCCAGTGATGCTTCAAGTCGATATGGGATTTTTGCCATATTTTGATTTTGGCGGGGAGGAGTACCACTTTGGTGGTCATGCTGTGGTTGCCTGTGGCTATGACGCAGCAACAGATACCGTGTTAATTGCCGACCGGGATGGCATGTATCCTGTACCAATGACAGATTTGGAGAAAGCTCGCGGCTCAACGTTTAAGCCGTTCCCACCCAAAAACATGTGGTGTACGCTAGATTTTTCCGAAAAACGCCAGCCAACCCCGGAAGAAGTCCAAATGGCAATATGCGAAACGGCCGTTTTGATGCTTACCCCACCCATCCGCAACTTTGGTGTCAAGGGCATTCGCAAAGCGGCCAAGATGATGCTGAAATGGCCTGAGCTGTTGACGCCCGAACAATTGAAATGGACGCTGTTCAATGGGCACATTTTCATCAGTGCGATTGGAGGCAGCGGTGGCGGTGCATTTCGATATATGTACAGCCGATTTTTGAGGGAAACGGCCGTTCTCACCAGCAACTCCAACTTCAACGATTGCGCCGACGAATTTCAACAAATTGGAGATGATTGGGAACTGATTGCAGAAAGGTTTCGAGAGTTGTCAGAAACGGCCGATCCTGAAAAACATTTAGGAGAAGTCGCTGCACCATTAAACGAACTGGCACATCAAGAAGAAATCGCATGGCAGCATCTTCAATCAATCACGCTATAAAGATTTTGCAAATACGGATAGGGAAAATACGGATAATAAAAAATCAGTGTTTCCCCTATCCCTATAAAAAAATCACGAACCAAATATCAATTAAACCCAGGAAGTGAAATTCCCCTGGGCAGCCAATTTTTCAATACGGGTTTTGTAGCGACGTAAAAATTCCTTGCTGGAACAGGTACTGCCTTTCAAAGAACGCCCGATCACCACATCAACCGTAAAAGGAACAATCATAAAATCACCACGGGGCCACACCTTTCCCATGCCATGCAAAAATATCGGGACCACCGGCACATCTGGGTAAAGTCCGGCCAATTTCGCAATGCCTGATTTCACCTCAGAAAGCTGTTCTGGCTTCCCGCGCGAACCTTCAGGAAAAAAGATGATGATTTGATCATTTTCCAATGCATCATAACAAGGTTGCAGGGGATCATCATCACGGCTTTTGCGCTTCCGTTCAATTGGGACAATACCAATGATATTGTTTGCAAACCAGGTAATCCAACGATTTGCCAACCAATAATCAGCCGCCGCCACAGGATGCACAATAGGGAGTTGTTTAAGGGGAAACAGCGACATCAACACCATTGTATCCATGTGGCTGTTGTGGTTTGCAGCAATAATCGCGGGACCTTTAACAGGCAGCCGTTCCCGATTGCGCACACGCAAACCGAGGATCAAGACAACAAACGGACGGATAAACCCCGCAAAAAAGAGGAAACGTAAAATTTTGCCGATCATGACGTCATTTTGCGTAAAGTGACATTTCTTCGAATGAGCATGTTGATCTGCGCTAACGCCAGCAAATAAATCATCAGCCCGCCCCCAGCAACAATTGGATTTGATTTCAACGGTTCTAACCAAAGCGTAACAACAACACTCATCACCCATGCAGTTGCTAAAATACCCCACTGCATCAGCATTAAAGCATCGTAAAAGTTAGTTCTTTCAACAGACCACATAAGCAATGGCAATATAATTAGTACAAATACCGGCAAAAAGAAAACAGAAGCGACTTCCCATCCATTCGCAATCAAAAATAGCTGGATTGGAATCAACAGATAGATCAAGAACAGCGTACGCCGATCAGACTGACGCGTAGGCATTGTTGTAAATTGTTCTTTGATAGACCAAAAAATCGCAAATCCCAAAAGTCCATATACCATCGGTGTGTCAAACAGTAATGAAAGCACAAATAACCCGGTGATAAAATAGCGTGTTCGCAATCCCAAATGGAGTGCGGTAATTTGGCGTGGTGGATACCAACGCGTTAATACTTGAATTGGTGCGGGTGAAAGAGCTGGTATCATCAACAAGCTCCCTAAGATTACAAATGATACCTCAACTAGTAGAATTCCCATGCAGCCTTCTTTCCTTCATGTTTTGTTGTGTTAGGCAGTTGTTCAATTTTGCGGCTTCACAACTTGCCTATTGTAACGGCCGTTCTCCTCATGCGCATATAAAAACCCCAATCTTTAGTAAGGGTTGCGCCCAATTTAACACGAAATAAAAATTTACCAATATTCCAGCCAATTTCAGCCACCAGATTCGTCACAAACCCCCATTCGTGATAAAAATTATGGGTTGGAGAGCAGAACCCACTGAACTTTTGAAGGAGTAACTTGACCTATGTTACAGTTAGTTGAATGTGTACCCAATTTTAGTGACGGCCGTAACCCTGAAGTCTACAATGGCATCGCTGACACCATCCGCCATGTACGCGGCACCAATGTGCTCGACGTCAGTGCCGATCCCGATCATAATCGCACTGTGATTACCTTTGTCGGCGCTCCAAAAGCCGTCGAAGAAGCGACCTTTCAAGCCATCGCCTTCGCTGCCAAACATATTAATCTTGATCAACATACTGGTGAACATCCACGCATTGGGGCCACCGATGTTTGCCCATTTATTCCGCTTGCAGGCATGACCATCAATGATTGTGTCAGCATGGCACAACGTGTCGGGGAGCGAATTGGGAAAGAGCTTGGTATAGCCATTTACCTGTATGGCAATGCTGCTACCCGTCCAGAACGCAAAAAGCTGTCTGCCATTCGCAAAGGCCAATATGAGCTTTGGAAAGAAGAGGTGGCCACCAATCCGAAACGATTGCCCGATTTTGGCCCCGCAGAGCCAAAAACGTGGGGAGCGACAGTCATTGGTGTACGGCCGTTTCTCATCGCCTACAACATTTACCTCAACACCGACAATGTCGATATCGCCGAAAAAATCTCCCGCGCCATTCGCTTCAGCAGTGGTGGGCTACGGTTTGTTCAGGCCAAAGGATTTCTAGTCGAAGGCCAAGCCCAGGTCAGCATGAACTTGACCAATTTTGAAAAAACCCCTATTTATCGGGTTCAAGAAATGGTGCGACGCGAAGCCACGCGCTACGGCGTAACCATGACTAAATCAGAACTGGTGGGTCTGACCCCACAAAAAGCATTCATGGAAGCTGCTAAATGGTATTTGCAGGTCGATGATTTGCGTGATGATCAGATTTTAGAATATCGACTTGCCGACGGGGATGAAGGGTCAGATATCACGCCACATGAATTCCTATCAGCCGTTGCCAGCAAAGACCCAACCCCTGGTGGCGGTTCTGTTGCGGCATTGGCTGGTGCATTGGCTGCCGCTTTGACACAAATGGTGGCGGGCTTAACGATTGGACGCAAAAAATATGCAGATGTCTCTGATACTGCTGCTGAAATTCAAAAGGATAGCGCTCGTTTGCAAGCCGAATTGACAACTGCTATTGCAGAAGACGCGGCTGCCTTTGACGAAGTGATGGCCGCATTCCGCAATAAAGAATTGAATGGAGCAGCCAAAACAGCAGCAATCGAAAAAGCCACAATTGGTGCTGGTAACGTTCCACTACGTGTGGCCCAAATGTCGCGGGGCGTGGCACTGTTGGCCCAAAATATTGCTGAAATTGGCAATACAAACGCCGTGACAGATGCAGCAGCAGCAGCCATTATGGCACGTGCAGCTGTGCAAGCCGCAGCTCTGAACGTAAAAGTAAATGCGGTTGGTCTCAAAGACAAATCATTGGCCACAGACTGGAAGAAAGAGGTTGAAGCATTGGAACAAGAAACGGTACAAATTGTTGAAGTAGTAACGGCCGTTGCCGCCAAACGTGGAGGCTTTTAGTTTGAAATTTACGAAGCCATTGAAAAGGCAGCCATCATCACAACACATCATTCCATTCATCCTAGCCATTCTGATCATGGCTTTAATAGGGTGTGTGCGCCCCATCACGCCAGAAGCTGCCGCCGTAGAAAGTGCGGCTGTGGTTGCGATTCAGCAAGAATCAACAACCGCCGTACTTCCCACCCCCACACTGGCTATGCCAGTCGTCACTTATCAGGAATCGCCACCAACCAGTTTGCCATCCTTTGCCCTGGCTGACCCGGATGAGGTGGCTAAGCAAGCGGTACCGACTGTTACGGAAACGGCCGTTCCTCCCACACTCGTACCTGAAGAAACCAGCACACCACAACCAACATTCACCCCGCCAGCCTTAGCCTTCACGTCAACGGAAGAGCATTACTGGTTCCGCCGCCCCATTCCTGAAGGGGGCACCGTCTGGACAGACAAAGTTTACCCATATGGCAGCACCAAAGGTGGCACCCTGCGCACGCATCATGGCGTAGAATTTTATGTGCAGAGCGGTACACAGGTTTTATCGGTTGCCAGTGGGACCGTGCGCGTGGCTGGTGATGATTCAGCATACGTTCATGGTCCACATGCTAATTTTTATGGCAATTTAATAGTGATAGAACATGATTCGCTGCTGAATGGCGAAAAAGTGTTTTCTCTATACGGACATTTATCAGACATCTTTGTCGTTGAAGGACAACATGTGGATTCTCAACAAGTAATCGCATTTTCTGGGGCAACTGGCGTAGCCGATGGACCACATCTGCACTTAGAAGTACGCCTCGGTGAAAACAGTTACAATGCAACTCGGAATCCGCTCATCTGGCTCTATCCTTTCCCAGACCGAGGAACCATCGTTGGACGTGTTACCTGGCCTGATGGCACGGTTGTCACGGAAGCACCTGTCCGACTCAATCGCGTTGACGCCTCATCACGCTACCTGGCTACCACCACCTACGCCGACAGCAGCGTCAACCCTGACCCCACATGGGATGAAAACTTCGCCATTGACGACGTCGATGCTGGCTTTTACGAAGTCATCGTCAATAATGGTGATAAAAAATACAAAGCCGAAGTATGGGTCTATCCCTACCGCACAAGTTTAGTCGAGATCGTTATAGAACCATAAATTTCTATCCGATGGAAGCATGAGAGGAAAGCAAGAGAAATATTTTTGTAAACAGCATGCTCCTCTTATCTCTCTGTGCTTCTCTGTGTTTCTTTGTGAAACTCAGTGTTCCAAAGTTTAACTGTACCATTAAAAAGGAGAAAACAGTCATGGGCAAAAAGGGCGACAAATTGACAAGTGCTTCAACAATATCCGCTGAAACCTTGCAGCAAAATCTCTCCGAACTCGGTGACATTCACCTGCGAAAAATGTTTGGAGGACACGGCGTTTTCGCAGCCGGAACAATGTTTGCTTTGGTAGACAAGGCTGGGGACATCTTTTTCAAAGTGGATGAAACAAATTTAAAAATGTATGAAGCAGCGGAAGCGCAAAAACATGGGCGCATGCCCTATTATCAGGTGCCTGAAGAAACGCTCACAGATGAAAATACATTGAAAAAATGGGCGCACATCTCTATCCTGGTTGCGAAAAATGCAAAATAATACGATGCTATAATCACTACAGGTTGTTTATTTTAGTGTTGTAAAAAAGGATACCTTCCCATGAATAAAGCAGAGCGTACTTCCCTAATCTCACTCCCAATTTTAATATTGATAGGCATTGGTGTCGCCCTTGCAGGCAGTCAAGGAGGCGCAGCGGCTTTCGGATTCCCGATTTTTGCTTTATCCGTTGGATTGGCGTTTCTCATACAATGGCTGGTTTTTATTCATGCTTTTTTGCAGCAAACCGAAAAATTATTCGACTTAACGGGCAGCATTACATACATCTCGATCACATTGATTGCTGTGTTTCTCCACCCAACCATCGACGGTAGGTCGATTTTACTACTAATCATGGTCGTTATTTGGGCCGCACGGTTAGGTAGTTTTCTGTTTCGACGTATTCGGAGAGATGGCAAAGACGGCCGTTTTGACGAAATCAAACCTTCATTCATTCGCTTTTTAACCACCTGGACGCTACAAGGACTGTGGGTCACACTCACGCTCGCAGCCGCACTGGTTGCCATCACAACCACCAATCGCAAAGATTTAGGCTGGTTTGCACTGATCGGCTTTGTAATTTGGATTGTTGGATTTACGATTGAGGTTGTAGCCGACAATCAAAAAAGCCGATTCAAAGCTGATTCAAGTAACAAAGGAAAATTCATCAACACCGGGCTATGGGCCAGGTCGCGCCACCCCAATTACTTTGGCGAAATCATGTTATGGATTGGTGTAGCAGTTATCGCCCTGCCCGTTTTACAGGGATGGCAGTGGGTTGCCTTAATTTCCCCTGTTTTTGTCACCTTGTTACTAACACAAGTTAGCGGCATACCCATGCTCGAAAAAAGAGCTGATGAAAAATGGGGCGGCCAAGAAGATTACGAAACCTATAAAAAACAGACTCCTTCATTAATACCTCGTCTCTAATAAAAATATTTGTGCAAAGCTTTATGTTAGTTGACACCTAAAATTAAGGTCACTATAATTTCGCCCAGTAAAAAGAGATGATATGAGTTTTCAAGACATTGGGAAAGGACAACGCATTTCGGCTGCACTCTATCTAATTATTGGCATTAGCAGTTTCGTTTTTCACATTAATTGGCTTGATTCACTTTTGGGGATACTCACCTATTTCTTTTTACCTGGGCTATTTTTATCCCTGTTATTGCGACTGGTTCGTACCAGTATTGTGGCCGCAATTGGGTTCGGATTTATCTTATCGCCTGCACTGAACATCACTATTTTATATATCACAACGAAGTTTATGGGGTTAGGGCTAGAGAATGCGGAAACGGCCGTTACTCTCATCAGTTTACTATTGGCAGTTGCCGTTCTTATTAATCCAAATCGTGCCCAAAATTCACTTGACAAAAACATGCCCCCACTGGATAGATCGTTTTTTCTCGGTCTATTCTTTTTAGCTTTCTTGCTCACCCCTCTGCTGCATTCCGGCAATCAACTCTCGTTTCATGGCTTATTTCACACTTCGATTGTACATGCCATTCAAAATGGTTTTTTGCCGCCGCCAAACCCAGGTTTTTATGGTACACCAGTCGATACATATTGGCATTTCCATCTCTTTTTAGCAGCCGTTGTCGATCAGGCAAATATTTCTACCTTAACTGCGTCTGCCATTTTACGAGTAGTCAGCCTTTTCTGTTCCTATTTACTTGGCGGTTTGCTGGCACACAGCCTGATAAAACGCCCTAATCCATGGCTGGTAGCCATCTTTGCCATTTTTTGCATCAACCTGGCAGGGCCTATCCTGGTAATTGCAGATATACCAGGCAGCAACCGCTGGCAAGACCTGATTAATGGGAACATGAGTCATCCAACCAGAGCGGTTAGAGCTATCTTGTTTGGGGAGCATCGCACAGCAAGTGGCATAGCAAAATACCTCAACTTCAATGCTTTTTGTTATACACTAGCTTTATGGATCGGCTCATTGTTGATCACACTTGAGAAAAAACGACCCGCTCGATTACACTTAATCACATTTTTTATCATTGCCGGTGCTGCAATCAGCTTTCATGTGCCATCAGCACCAGCTTTTCTGCTTTTGTTGCCCAGCGCTTTTTACCTCGACCTGTTCATACATGACAAACAATCATTCAAAAATCTGCTCCCAAAAATTGTATTAATTTTTGCTCCTTTTGTGATTGCCTTAATCGTTTGGTTACCTTACTGGCTACCTGTCTTATCTACCCACAATGTCAGCGCAGTCGATCAGGGGATCGCCAACTTAATTACTCGTTCACCAGATGAGCTACTAGCAAACCTGAAATTGATTGCAGGCGCATATTGGCTACTACTGCCCTTGTTATTCATCTCCCCATTTTTGGGTCACCGCCTTTCAAGCGCTCAGATCAAGTTGTTAGTCATTGCGTTTGGCTGCCTAGGCCTATCATTTCTATTTCAGGTCTTAGACGGCAATCAGTACAAATTCGCTCTCTTGGCAGCTGTTCCGGTGGGTGTGTCAGTTGTCGTAATTCTTGAGCTTTTGCCGCAGTTACCAAAACAAGTAAATCGAATAATCCTGCCATTGGGGCTTATACTGGCTATGTTAAACAGCAGTTTTTTTACGATAGGCCACCTGCGTTCTGCCTGGTGGACAGATACAAGCCTGACGAGTAACGGCCGTTATCTTGACTACCAACAATCGGATATATATGCTTTTATTCGGGACAATACACCAGAAACAGCGATTATCATCGAACCACTGGTAGCCATCGACAAGTCACTGGTAGGGGCGGTTGGCCAACGTGCCAGCTATTTCAGAAAGAGCACGTTTGGTTACTATGATGATTTACCTGATTACGAA
>QQUD01000181.1 GCA_008501785.1 Chloroflexota bacterium | reverse complement strand
GTGCTAATGGAAACGTGATGGTTATCAGCGGTGCTCCAGCACCGACCGGTTTCTTCGGAGGTTGTAGTGGTGGTGGCTGTGATGATCAACCTTACATGGCTGCGATGGCCGCTGCTGGAGCCGCAAACTACATGGACTGCATCGGCATTCATTACAACGAAGGCATCTTGTCACCCAATCAAACCAGCGGCGACCCACGCACCGAACATTACACCCGCTACTTCTGGGGCATGGTCGATGCGTATTACAACGCTTTTGGTGGATCTCGCCAGCTATGTTTTACTGAGCTTGGCTATTTAACCCCTGAAGGATTTGGTGGCGGATTGCCCGGTGGATTCGCATGGGCCGGAAATGTGACTGTCGCACAACAAGCGCAGTGGTTAGCCGAAGCCACCAGCCTTTCCGCAAGCAGCGGTAAAGTTCGCATGTTGATTGTTTGGAATATCGACTCCACCACCTGGGGCGATGACCCGCAAGCTGGTTATGCGATTATCCGTCCCGGCGGGAGCTGTCCAGCCTGTGAATCATTACGTGGTGTAATGGGCGGCGGGTAGGCTTTTTCGGAACTTAAATAATTCCATGCTGTACCGAAAAAGCCTTAAGCCAATCCAGAAATGTCGTTTCGTTTGAGATCGTTTTTCTAGATTGGCCTAAACGATGGTCAGTTATCGGTAAACAGTCATTCGGTTTAGACGACCAATTGACAACTTGCAGATAGAATTAGAGGCGCATTGTGGGTAACCCAGAATGCGCCTTTCATTTTAAAACAAAAAAACGAGGAACCTATGAAGTTTATTAAATCCATATCGGTACTCATAATTATTTCAGTAATCTTGACGGCATGTGGCGGGGGAGACACCCCCGCAGAACCAGCAGCAAATGAAGAACCTGAAGTTACACGCATTGTTGAAGACAGTGCCCCCCCGGCACCGCCTACTCCATTGCCACCACCAGTTGTCAACGAGGAAGCTGCTGATGCACCGGCTCCGCCGCCAACAGCACCACCACCGGCTGCAGAAGAAGCGCCAGCAGAACTAGAGGCTGTGCGCCCTTGGCCAGCTTCAGACTTTGGTTATGGCATTCAGATTCATGGGAATGCAACGGTTGGCGATGCATCCTCAACGATGCGTTCTGTGCATGATCAATTGGGTTTGGACTGGGTGAAGATGCAGGTGCAGTGGTGGCTGGTACACCCCAGCGCTGAAGACGAACAATGGTTTTTCTATGACAGCGTTATCGAAGAAGCGACCAATAACAATTTGAATTTGATGGTAAGCATTGTGGGCGCACCGGCCTGGACACGAGCAGCTGGTGGCGAAAATGGTCCGCCGGATGATTACAATTTGTATGCGCAGTTCTTGGTAGAAATGTTGCAGCGCCATCCGGGCAAAGTTGATGCGATTGAAGTGTGGAATGAGCAAAATCTGGACCGCGAATGGACAACAACGAATGGCATTAGCCCTGAAGATTATGTCAGTTTCCTAAAGGTTGCTTATGAAGCAATTAAAGCTGAAGACCCAGACGTGATTGTGATTAGTGGGGCGCTGTCACCTACGGGTGATGGTGACTGGGTGCGCTGGGCGCATGATTTTGATTACATGGACCGGGCATTAGCGGCAGGCATGTTGAATTATGCAGATTGCGTGGGCGCTCATCACAATGGGTACAACTTGCCTTCAGATGTGCGAGTTGAAGATTCGCAGTCGCACCCGAAAGCGGCAACGGCCGTTTTCCGTGGCCCATTCGACAATCAATTTACCGGTAGCCGTGTTAACCATCTGTGGACATTCAAATCGACCATCGACGGATATGTAGAGCGCATTCAAGCGGTAGACCCGAATAAAAAACTGTGTGTAACAGAGTTTGGTTGGGCAACCAGCGAAGGGTATGACCAAGTACCGACTGGTTTTGAGTTCGCTCTGGATAATACATTGCAGGAGCAGTCAGATTACATTGTGCAGGCGTATCAAAACATGCATGATTCTGGCAATGTGTGGCTGGCGTTTTTGTTTAACTACGATTTTGGCAACAAGGGCAGTGGCGTTACTGATGATCCGGTTCCTTACAGCATTGTGGATACCAATGGTGTTCCGCGCCCAGCGTTTGGGGCGATTGCGGACATGGAGAAACCTCGTTAAGAATATGAATCATCGCACACTCTGGATTGCCCAAAGGGCGGCCCTTTGGGCAATGCTGATGGTTTTGGTGGCGTGTGGTGGCGAAACGGCCGTTTCGCCCACAAACACATCAGCACCAACAGCAACAGTTGAGGAAAGGGCGACGGAAACGGCCGTTCCCGTCCTCCACAATCCAATCGTCACCATCAACAACACGCCACTGGCCCCCACGCCGGAACCATGGCGCGTCTTTAACTCGCCCGAGTATGGTATGCATCTTTCTCAATGGTGGCGCGTCAAAGACCTGCTGCCGCAAGATTTGGAATTGGTCAACGAGATGGGGTTTGGCTGGGTGAAACAAGAGTTCCCCTGGCGTGAAATCGAAGGCGCGGCCAAAGGCGAATACAACTGGTACCGTCCTGATCAAATTGTGACTCGTACTGAAGACGCGAATCTTAAACTGTTGGTGCGGCTCAATTCACAGCCGCTCTGGTCTGTTGAAGAATACATTGATGATGGACGCGTCACTGCCAGCCAGCCCCCTGCTAACTACCAGGACTTTGGCGATTTTTGCCACGCTTTAGCCGAACGTTTCACAGGTCGCATTGCTGCTTATCAGGTATGGAATGAACCAAATTTAAGCCGAGAATGGGGCGAACAGTCTCCCAATCCGGTAGAATACACCGAACTGCTGCGCATTTGTTATGAAGGCATTAAATCAGCGGACCCCAATGCAATTGTCATTTCGGCAGGATTGGCCCCTACCGGCACACAGCCCCCACTCGCTATGCCCGACGACGAATACCTGCAAGGCATGTATGATGCAGGTGCAGATGCCTATTTTGATGTGTTAGGCTTAAATGCCCCTGGTTATAAAGCGCCTCCAGCCACATCGCCCGAAGATGGCGCAAATCCTGATTTAGAATGGGGTGGGTATCGTTGGAGTGTGTTTTGTCATGTCGAAGATATGCGGGCGATTATGGTTGCCAACGGGGATGCAAACAAGCAGGTTGCCAT
>QQUD01000296.1 GCA_008501785.1 Chloroflexota bacterium | reverse complement strand
GAGTGTTAACCCAATTCCCAGGACGGGAATGGTTGATTGGCTGGCATAATTTCCCCGGTAAAATGGCTCGAAAATATGAGGTTTGTCTTCATCAGCGATGCCAACGCCGGTATCGTTGACTTCGAGAATCACATGATCTCGTGCTGAATCAAGGGATGTGCAAATGTCTATTTTCCCCTCAATCGTGTAATTTATTGCGTTGGAAATGAGGCATGAGATAACGTCAGCTAGTTGTTTGGGGTCGCCGAAAACGGCCGTTTCTCCCTCTTCCTCCGGTATAAAACTGATCCTCAAGCCCTTCTCCAAAACCCGATCAGTGAATGACTCGATTACATTTCTGGTAATTTGATTGAGAGATATGGGCTGAAACGCCAAACGACTTTTATCAATTTCCAGATGCGACAAGCGTAAAATTGCTTCAACCAAATTGGTTAATCGATCTGCAGATTTATTTAACACCTGTATATAACGTTCATGCTCCTCAGGTTTTCGCTCCAGTAATTTCAAGTAAAGCTTCAAATTTGTCAGCGGCGTGCGCAGTTCATGCGACACGTCATTCATAAACTTCGTTTTCAGATGCCCCAATTCGAGAAGCTGTTCATTTGCATGACTAAGTTCTTGGGTCCGTTCAGTGACACGGTCTTCAAGCTGCAATATATGCATTTGTACTTGCTGGTTTAAATAGGCAGTTTGGATAGCTGACGTTACCTGATTGGCAATCGCCATCAGTAAAGAGACATCCTCCTCAACAAAATCAGGTTCATCCGGCTGCCGGATAGCTGTCATGGTACCCATCATCTGGTTTTGGTATTGTAGAGGTACAACGATAATTGAACCGGCTTGATGAGATTGGCGTATCTTTTGAATTTTCGTTGTTTCACGCGGGTCGGGTTTTCCTTTCAAAGAAAGGATTGGTTTTGATTCTCGCAATACCCAGCCTGTCAAACCGTTCCATAATGTATCAAATAATGCAATATGATTCTGATTGCCACCAGGCCCACTAATCACAAATTCCTTCACAAGTTTCTTTTCCAGGTCAACGATATAAATGGCGGCCCGATTAGCTGGTAGCACATCTGCGACATTGCTGACGATTGCCTGTAGTAGGTGAGTCAAATCAGACACGACCGCTACAGACTGAGCTACCTGATAAAGTGATTCGGTACGATTTAAGATTTTTTTTGTTTGCAAGTGCATCCGTTCTTGTTCTTTTTGGACACGGTGCAATTCTGTCACGTCAGTAGCCACACCCAAGACGTTATATTCGTTCTCTGCTTCGTCACAAAAGGGTGCATATTTGACGTCCCATGTCATCTTCATTATCGTTTTTGTGGTTTGAAAGCTTTCTCCGGCCAAGGCGCGTTGACAATCTTGAATGATCTCGGGAAACGGCCGTAATACCTCCAAATACGATCTTCCCTCAACTTCATCAGGTTTAAGCTTGAGTGCGTCAAACCCTTTCCCTTTGGCAAAAGTAACATCACCTGCTTGATTTAATGCAAAAAGGAGAACAGGAGCATGGGTAATAACAGATCGTAATCGAGCTTCATTTGTACGCACCGCTTGAAATAATCGAATGTTTTCGATTGCTACGGCTGCATGATTCGCAAGGGCTGTTAAAAAATCAATGTCAAATTGCTTGTAATCATGAATTTCGTTATCAAGCCCATATAAAACACCCAAACAGTCATCTCCACTGATAAGCGGGATGCCTACATATGCTTGATACCCATAATCAGCCAACATTTGATTAGCTTGAAAAGGATCGTTGCGCACATTAGAGACAGCTAAAGGTTGTTTGTGATCAATAATCCACCGCGTTGCACCACCTTTTCGACGCACTCGCTGCACAGGCGCTTCTTTATCCATTTGTGGCGTCGTAGAAGCACTCGTGTAAAAAGATTCACTGACACTATCCCATAAAACAATGCTGGCAGCAGATGCGGGTAATAGCTTAGTGGTTGCTTGAACAACCTGTTCAAGAACCTCATCTAATTCATTGGGTTCATTTAAAGAGATTTTTAAATGAGCCAGCGCAGCTTGCCGTTGATACTGTTGGTCTAGCCCCTCTGTGCGTTCTGCGACACGTTGTTCTAGTTCAAGTGCTTGCGCCTGTACTTGTTCGTGCAGACGTGCGTTGCGAATGGCTGCTGCTGCTGGGGCGGCCATCATTTCTGCTAATTGCACATGTTCTTGAGTGAAAAAACCGGGTATCGTTTTGTCTAAGGAATATAGTCCAATTGTTTTTCCCCCAATTTTTAGGGGAACCCCAATCCAATTTTTTATGAATGCAATCGTTGGCACATATTTCCAATCGGGATAAACCTGTGTGTTGTCAATGATTATACTTTTTTTGAGCGCTGCTTGAAGGACGGGACTTGTTTGCACCACTGGTGCAATATTTCGAATGGTTTCCAATTCATGCGTCCATTTCTTATAGCCACGCATAGCACGAATTCTTAACTGCGTATCCGGCTCAAACAACATCACATTTGCAGAATCAAATGGAACCAGAGATTCTAAATATTCTAATAGCGTGTTTAGGACACTTTCAAGATCTAAACTTTCGGCTAGAGCAGCGGTTGCCACATACATCGCATCTGCACGCAGTGCATATTGCTGAATGATTGGGTTAAATTGCGGATGTAAATAATCCTCGGCCTTTTGAGTCGCCTCTGTTAATTTATTTGGCTTATCCATATTAATTACAAAGCTTCTTTCGTTTCGTGAGCGGCTTTGAAAGAGTGTGTGGGAAAACGTTTCATACACAATGTAATCTCATTCTAATACCTGCGTCAATCATGAAAGGGCAATATTTGTCCAAATGTTGAGCGGCTTTGGCA
This sequence comes from Chloroflexota bacterium, assembly GCA_008501785.1. Next base: position 292 of record QQUD01000296.1, on the reverse strand, counting down.
ATAAGACTTGCCGTTTGTTTGAAAAAGCAAGTAGCGTAGGCGAGAAAGAATAAGCGCAAAATAGTAAAAAGGGCATGGTTCAGAATAAGACAAATCACCTTTACACTTCCGGCCGAAGAGGGCGACCACAAAGGTACGCCCCTACACGAGGTTGAATCGTAGGGGCGACCCTTGTGGTCGCCCAAAAATTGTAAAGATCATCTGTTTTGTTTTGAACCATGCCGTAAAAAGTGATTTTGCGCTTCTAATTAAGATCATACTAATCTCTGATCGCTGCCTGTGCTGCTGCCAA
>QQUD01000403.1 GCA_008501785.1 Chloroflexota bacterium | reverse complement strand
TCTGGGCCAAACGATATACCTTTGTCAGATTTTCAGATTGAATAACAGGCATGAAGAAACTTTAAAGGTTTTGAAAGTGAAATGCAACAATTGCTTAAACAAAGATGGCTCTTTGGGATTTCATGGGAAATCGTCAATTGTAGGGGCGCACCCTTGTGGTCGCCCTCGACTGGGCGACCACAAGGGTGCGCCCCTACCGGTAATGTAAATCTCAAATATAATTATTGAATCCAAGGCGATTCTGTAACTCTTTAATAACTTTTTGGGCAGCGACGGGAATCACTGTGCCAGGACCAAAGATGGCAGCTGCGCCGTTGTCGTAAAGGAATTGATAATCTTGGGCCGGAATCACGCCACCGATGACGACCATGATGTCGGAACGGCCGTATTCCCCCAACTTCTGCACCAACTGCGGCAGCAGCGTCTTGTGACCCGCCGCGAGTGAGCTAATGCCCACCACATGCACATCATTTTCCACGGCTTGTTTTGCCACTTCATCTGGTGTTTGGAACAGCGGCCCAATGTCCACATCAAAACCCAAATCGGCAAACGCTGTTGCAATCACCTTTGCGCCACGGTCATGTCCATCCTGGCCCATTTTGGCAACCATGATGCGAGGGCGGCGGCCTTCCACCTCTTCAAATTCATCTGCCATGCGGCGCACGGTTTCAATATCATCCATTTCTCCAAACTCACTGCGATAGACGCCAGAGATAGAACGCACGACGGCTTTGTGACGGCCGTAAACCTTCTCCAACGCATCCGAAATTTCACCTAAACTGGCGCGGGCGCGGGCTGCATTCACCGCCAGCTCCAACAAATTGCCAGAGCCTGTTTCAGCCGCTTCGGTAAGTGCAAACAAAGCATGTTCAACCGCAGCTGCATCCCGATTGGCGCGTAGCAGCTGCAAACGCTCAATTTGGGCACGGCGAACGGCCGTATTGTCCACTTCCAAAATATCAATTGGGGCTTCCTCATCCAGCCGGTACTTGTTCAGCCCCACAATCGTTTCTTGACCGGAATCGATGTGAGCCTGCCGGCGTGCGGCCGCTTCCTCGATTCGCATTTTCGGCAAGCCCGTTTCTAACGCTTTTGCCATGCCGCCCAACGCTTCAACCTCTTCGATATGTGCCCAGGCGCGATGAGCTAATTCGTGCGTCAAGGTTTCCACATAATACGAGCCACCCCACGGGTCCACCACATTGGTAATGCCTGTTTCATGCTGCAAATAAAGCTGCGTATTCCGCGCAATCCGGGCTGAGAAGTCGGTGGGCAGCGCAATGGCTTCGTCGAGTGCATTGGTGTGCAGCGATTGCGTGTGACCCAGGGCGGCGGCCATCGCTTCAATGCAGGTACGAGCCACGTTGTTGAATGGGTCTTGCTCAGTCAGACTCCAGCCAGAAGTTTGGCTGTGAGTGCGCAGCGCCATCGATTTATTGTTTTGTGGATTGAACTGCTTAATGATTTTAGCCCACAGCATTCTCGCAGCCCGCATTTTGGCAATTTCCATGAAGTAGTTCATGCCAATTGCCCAGAAAAATGAAAGGCGTGGCGCGAAGGCGTCGATGTTCATGCCTGCGTCGATGCCTGCCCGCACATATTCTAGCCCGTCGGCCAGCGTGTAGGCCAGTTCGATGTCGGCGGTAGCACCTGCTTCTTGCATGTGATAGCCGGAGATGCTGATGCTGTTGAAGCGCGGCATCTCTTTGGCGGTGTAGGCAAAGATGTCGCCAATAATCCGCATCGATGGGGTGGGTGGGTAAATGTAGGTGTTGCGCACCATGTACTCTTTGAGAATGTCGTTTTGAATCGTGCCGGTTAATTTTTCATGCGGCACACCTTGCTCTTCGGCGGCAACGATGTAGAACGCCAGCACAGGCAGCACCGCGCCATTCATTGTCATGGACACAGACATTTTGTCGAGCGGAATGCCATCAAACAAGATTCGCATGTCAAGAATGGAATCGATGGCCACGCCAGCCTTGCCCACATCACCTTCCACGCGTTGGTGATCGGAGTCGTAGCCGCGATGGGTTGCCAAGTCAAAGGCAATGGACAACCCTTTTTGCCCTGCGGCCAGATTGCGCCGGTAAAAGGCGTTGCTTTCTTCGGCAGTGCTGAATCCCGCATATTGACGCACGGTCCAGGGGCGCACGGCATACATGGCCGGGTACGGACCACGCAAAAATGGCGGGATGCCTGACGCGAAGTCGAGGTGTTCCATGTGGGTGAGGTCTGGTTTTGTGTAAAACGGCCGTATTGGAATCTGCTCTAACGTCTGCCACACCGCATCCTCAGGCGACTGACCCGTTTCGGACTCAACCTGCTTGCGCCAATCATCATAGCTTAACTTCTTGGTAGGTTGTGGTTTGAAATCAATATTTGTGAAATCTGGTTGTTTCATAATTTGCTCCAGAGGTGATTTGTGGCATCGTAAATAAGAGAAATGGGACGCAGATTAACGCAGATGACGCTGATTAAGAGATTGTTTTTCATGATATTGTCTCGGTGAAAAGATGCGGTTTGTTGTGGTTGTCGAAGGCTTTGCGGACTTGTTTAGGTAGTGGGCCAAAATTTAAGAGAAGACCAACCTCGTATTTTGTTGCCTTTAAGTAATTTAGTAATTGGGCTTCATGCTTTTTTCCGATTGATCTAGCCGCTTTTAATTCAAGAATTATTAGATCGTTAACAATTAAATCAGCAAAATATTCACCGATAACTTGCTTTCGGTAATGAACATGAATCGGTTTTTGTTGATCAACGATAAAACCACGCACCCTTAGTTCAATTGCAAGCGCATTCTCGTAAACCTTTTCTAAAAAGCCATATCCAAGATCGTTATAAACGTCATAAAACGCCCCAAGTATTTCCCCGGTCAAATCTGAATATTTATAACTCATTCTCTTCTTCCTAATCTGCGTTCATCATGAAAATCTGCGTCCAATTCTCTTTTTTCTTCTATACAAAAAGCGGCTCCATAGTAACAGAGGTCATTTTGGCGGCGATGTCGGCTTGATTTGTTGCTGGGTCGAAGCGGCTGGCGGCGTTGAGAACTTTGGGCAGCAGGGTGATGTCGCCTGCGGTGTTGAGGAAGACGCCGGGTTGGCTGAGCACCCAATGTACGGCCAGATCGATTTCTTCCTGGCTGGTGAAGGGTTCGTACCAGGTGTTGTAGATTTTGGGTTTGTTGCCCCAGGGTCCGCGAGAGAGGGCTTTGATGGTTTGAATGGCGACGTTGCGCTGTTGGCAAACGGCCGTTAACTTCTCAAACCCCTTCACATACACCTCATTCTGCATCATCGTTGGGTTGTATGGGAGCAGTACCGAATCAAAATCGTGACGCTCCAGGCTTTTTAGATGCATGTCTGCAACGGTCACGCCATGCCCAGTCACGCCTAAAAAGCGAACCAATCCTTGCTCCCTTGCTTCGATAAATGCCTCCAGCGCACCACCGGGACCCATTGCTGTTTCCCATTCATCCGGATCAACCAGGATATGCATTTGCCACAAATCAACGTGATCTGTTTGCATGCGTTCCAAAGATTTATGAAGCTCTTCTTTTGCACCTTGATAGGTGCGGTTTTCGGTTTTGGTCGCCAAGAAGAATTTTTCGCGGTGCTGCTTCAACCAGGGACCAACGCGCAGTTCGGCATCGCCGTAGGAAGCGGCAACATCGATATGGTTCACACCATATTCAAGCAGTAAATCCAATACTTGATCCGCCTCCGCCTGTGAACATCTCCCGAGTGCCGCAGCACCAAACAGAGTGCGAGTGCTAACTTGACCAGTTCTGCCAAATGGGATTTTTTCAATCATTTCATGCTTCCTTTTTTTGAAGAAAAACGCATGTTTCTCTTCTACACTTCTAAAGCCATGTCATTTCGAGGTCTTCCGAGAAATCCCTGCGTTTTAGTCAGACGAGTACTTGGGATTCCTCGGAGGACCTCGGAATGACCGTAGCTTATGATAGCTCAAAATAAAGAATCTATATCTGGTAAGATTAAATTAGAGTCAATTGAATTTTTTGGCTTGGGTTTAGATTTATCCTGCTGTTTTGCGAATATTTTTGATTGCAAAGTTTGGTTTATTTTCAGGCAATCTGCTTTGATGTGAATGAAAATATCCACCCCAGCTGCCTTAAATGATTCAACATGTGCTTTGGGATAGCCTGCGAGAATGACGGTCGCTTCCGGCTGTTTGTCTTTTAATTGCTGCACGAATGGGGGAACAAAGAGGGGGTAGTCAGCATCGGTGCCGCAGATGATAACGGCCGTTTCACCACTCGCCACCACAGCATCCACCGCCGCATCCACATCGTCAAACCCATCAGTCCGCATCATTTCAAACCCACCAACCTCAAAAAAGCCTACCGAAAAATCAGCACGCGGTTTATGGTTCGCCAATGGCCCAATATTTGCCATAAAAATACGCGGACAGTGCCCCTGTTCCGCCCAATACACCTCAGCCTTTTCACGCAATGCCTCAAACGGCCGTGCCAATCGCTGTCTCGGAAACATGGGAATGTCATACGCCATTATCCCCGGCTCTGGCTGAATCCCCCAAAGCTGCCCTAACGTCGCCCCAGCCTGCGACGCCTCCACCAACGACCCCAGATCAGACTGGTTAATTATTAATTGTTGACTGTTAATGGTTGCGCGTCTTTCGTTTTCCGTTTTTTGTTTTCCGTTTTTTGTTTTTTGTTTTTCCTCTTCTAAATTCGGATACATATTTGTCCCAACCAACACATGATTCCGTGTTGCCAGGTTTTTTGCGCGAGAAACGGCCGTTTCCAACACCCACTCCTGCGGTAAGCCAGCTTCCAGCGCTGCCAACATGCCGCTGTTTGCTTCAATTTCTTGGAACATCTCCCACGATTTGTTTGCGATTTGATCCGTTAAAAATTCAATGTAATAAGAGCCGCCAGCCGGGTCGGTTAGCTGCGTCAAGTTCGCTTCTTCTTGCAAAATAATTTGCACATTGCGCGCAATACGCTGCGAAAAGTCGTCAGGCGAACCACTCGTTTCATTGAAAGGCGCAACGTGCTGACTGTCCGTACCACCAACCGCGCCTGCAAATGCTTCAGTTGTGACCCGCAGCATATTCACATACGGGTCTGCCTTCGTTTTGTTAAAGCTAGATGTGCGCGTGTGCATTCGCAATTTTTGTGCATCTTCGCTGCCTCCAAATGCAGCCACAATTTGTGCCCAAACCATCCGTGCGGCTCGCAGTTTGGCAACTTCCATGAAGAAGTTGCTGCCAATGGCGAATATAAAGCGGATGGAGCTAGCCGCTTCATCAACCTCGATACCCCGATCTTGCAGGGCGCGGATGTAGGAAACGGCCGTTGCCATCCCAAACGCCAATTCCTGCACCGCATTTGCACCAGAATCGTGATAATTGTCGGTAAAAACGCCAATCGGCTGGAAACCGGGTGCGTTGGCTGCGGACCAGCGCACAATCTGCACCAATCGGTCATAGGTTTCTCCTATGGGCCATGACATGCCGCGCCGCACCAAAATGCCTAATGGATCAACCCCTGCACAGCCTGAAAGTGCAGATAAGTCGATGTTTGCTCCCTCAAAATAGGCGATGAACAGGGCAGATAGGGGGAAAAACGCCTTTTCTGGCTGCATCATGACTGGTGTTTTGGTTATGTCAATACCATCAAATAATCGTGCCACATCCGCCAGTGATGACAACGACAAACCACCAAATCCAACTAGTGAATCAGATGATTGGTCGGGATCGAGGCCTTGTAGGGTGGGGGGATCGAAGGTGAGGAAAACGGCCGTTTGTCCCAGGGCAATATTATTTTTTAATGCAGCATTGTATGCAGCCGGGGTACTGTGTGACAGCTCTTGCGTAATCAACCATGGCGCTTGTTGATCCGGCGAACTTGTGCCACGCACAAACGGGAATTGCCCAGGCAGTGTGTCCAGATGGGGCAAGTCAGCAATGTTCTCCTGGCGATACATCGGTTGTAGGGTGATACCTTCATCCGTTTGTGATGCGAGTTTGTCAAATGGGCGACCCTTCAGTGATTGGACAGTCGCGGCAACCCATTCTTCGTAAGTAGGCGGGGTGAAATCAGAAAACAGTTGTTTGGCGTCCCCGTTTTCCGGCAATGAATCGGACATAATGACCTCGTTATTTTCAGGATTTAGGCATATTTTGTACTGAAATACTGATTTTAGTCGAAACGCTTGCAAAGGGACACGTTTCAAGTATTCCAATCTATTCACTGGCAAATTATAGAACTAGTTGGTCAACCTGTCAGGTGATACGTGTCACGCGGATATTGTGCGAACATCACGTAACTAATTTTGAGGAAAGTTGTTGTTCCGGCACACAGATATAGCAGGGGAGCGCAAATGTGGTCAAAACAAGTGCATACTTAAATTAATTTACATTAGTACAAGTAAGTCCGACTTGCAGGTGGGGGTTTGTGGCATTATTGCTAAATTTTCGCCCAATTTCATCGTGATTTCTAACGGCTATCGCTAGATTTTAGTGAAAAAGGACAACATTCCTTCAGTTTATAAGTAATCCATAACCAATGAAAATGGTTTTCCTCTAAAATTCACGTTGCAGGCTATCTCATAGCGTTCAAAAGCGTAACATTCTGTTCAAATGCCCCGCGGGTCCATAAAGAAAATAACCATGAAAGCAATTGGCGGAAAAAACAAGCTGATCCGGTAAGGTTTGCACTTTTTGGCGAAACAATTACAATGCTATCAGCATTGATATAGTTGGTTCGATTTCATGCATCATCTTTCCGCTTAACCCTTGTTCTAAATTTTAACCCCTAAAATGCCCATAAAATCGATTGTTGGTAAGTTCCGCTTAGCGGAAAATAAGATGGAGGGAATATTGGCGAATTTAAGGTTTCTCACACTGTTTTCGTTGTTTATCTTATTGGTTGGTTGCCAGGTGGAGAGTGTACCAGAAGCTACACAAATAGCCGTATCGGACACGGATTCATTCGAAGCTACGGCTGTACCCCCAACATCACCACCACCTACGCCCGAGCTTCAGCCCACGGACACTCTAGAGCCAACGCTAACAAATACACCGCAACCAACAGCAACAAATACGCCAGAACCTACCCCTACTGCCACGAATATCCCCTTTAAAAACATTAGATATGGTGGCGGCCAATCTCTCAATATTTATTTACCAAACGACGAAGAAGCGCCTTATCCTACGGTGATCGTCTATAGCCTTTCTTTTTCTGAGGCACCAGCCGCAGTCGGGGATTCAGACAGAATTATAGGTGAGAATCTGGCCGACAAAGGCTACGCCGTCATTACAGTGAGAACTGGGGAAAACCTAAACGCGTTAAGCAATGCAGTCTGTGCTTTGGCCTGGTCCCATACCCAAGCAGGGATCTATGGCTTTGATACCGAGCAGATGGTGGCAATGGGGATAAATTGGGCTGGTTCGATGGCGGCCACAGTTGCGATGGCTGATGACCTGACCGTTTTTATGTCCCCAAATTGTAATTATCAACAGCAACTGCCTGCATCCAACTGGGTTCGAGGTGCAGTAAACTTTATGGGCTATATGGCCGCACGCATACCGGAACCTATAGGAACCCAGGTCAATCATCGTGAGATGTTGAAGTCTTTTTGTGGGCTTTCAACCGCTCAGTCGGAAGAGATGTGGGCTAACCTAAATTCTGTGGACCCAGTGGAATGGCAAAATATAGATAGCTTTGACAATGAGATTCAGAATTGTATCGCCACCTTCCCTCTCTATTGGCTGGATGAGAATGATCCACCCATCTTGTTTGTTAACCCAAAAAGCTCAGAATTCTTGTACCAGGCAGATTCCTTTACAACCGATTTATTGGCTTTAGGTGTGGAAGCGGAATCCGTAGAATTAGAGGGCGGTGATCGCTACTTTAGAGATGATGCTGATGGAATACCCTTCCTACGAGAAGCGATGTCCGCTTTTGATCGTGCCTTGAAAAGGGTGTTGGCGGCCACTGCCGAGTAGCCATGGCGAAAAGATCTAGTATAAAACCAAACCACACCTGGTCAGCAATAACGCCAAATCGAAAATTTAGTTGGTTGGAATTTCCACGCCGCCACCATTCCTTGGTCATCATATTGTTCTGGATTGAAAAGTTGGAATGTGGCGATGGCCATAATTCAAAGTTGGATTAATTCTCAGTTAAGATCGGAATATCCTTTAAGGTAGCATGTTGGTCATTGATACGCTTCATACCATGCGGAGTCACAATCCCTCGCGTATGTTGAGCTGTTTGCTTGGCACCTAAACCACATCCGTATCCAAAAATAGCCATCAGATATCTACGGGTGTCATCAGCCAGCTTCGGGTCGTGTCCTGGAGGTGGCCCAAAATGACGGGTGTAGCCGATGCGATAGTGGGCGTGTTTGAGCATATCTAATAAATGCCGTTCAGGTAGATGAGCCTTAACAGCCAGACGAAAATCTTCTAAATCTTCTGGCTTTTTACGACCAGGGGCACGTTTGAGATGAGGGTGTCCATCGGCAGTCAGTGTCAGATCACTGTTGTCTGGCATGGTGTCCACGGACAAGTTGCAAAATTTGACTGCTGACATGACTGTGGTCACCATGCATTTACCGTAATTACCTATGCTATTTGATTACGACAGGCAAAAAGATAGTCTGTTGTCCGACGACCGATGTTTTCACCGTAACAGCAACCGACGCACTTAAATCATCTTGTGGCACAGCAACAAATACGCTTTCTTCGATCATACCGATTCCAGCATCAGCAGGAATAGCAGTATCAACTGTAAAGGTAACACTTTCCCCAGCAGCAAGCGTCACACTGTCTGGAATCGAATCCGTCACTGTCCAACCCAATTCTGAGAATATCGCCAAATCAAAAGTTTTAGCGGCAGCAGCACCTCCATTATTTCCCAGTGTCGCAACAGAACTGTCTACCAGATCATTGCTCAGTTCAAATGAAATGGAACGGGTACCCCCAGGCAATGCGGTTGTATCGGCTGGGCTACTTATGGAATGAGCACGGACTCGGATCGGCGTTGGATCAACGCGCATAAACTGCGTACCATCTTCCAGCACGCCTTCAGCTACCAGTCTATACAGTCCTGGTGTTGTCACAGTAACAGAACCACCATAAACAGAAGAAAGTGCGCTGCTGTCAGACATACCAACGGTGAATGTCTCCGAATTATCCATTCCAACGAGTTTCAGCGCAGCTGTTATAGGAGCGCGTCCATTTTCCTCAGCCGCAATCAGCGCCCGCACCTGGAATGGTTTGTTGACTCGAGCAGTATGTTGCCCGATAGAGGTCATATGGAAGCCCGAATTGCCAAATACATTGATCACATAATCCCCATTGCCCGATACGCGCAGTTGCCACGTACCTGCATCTGACGGGCCAACCGCCTCATGCAGCATTTGCATATCGCGTGTACTCGTGCTCAAATGTTGATACCCTGGCGTCGAATTGTCAACGACATTGCCATCTGGATCAATCAACTCAACAGAAACACCGCCTGAAGTCATCAGATTTTCGATAAACGAATTCGCTGTTACCTTAGTACAGGTTAGGCATTCGCCGCGATAGCTTAGCCCCAAAGTTGTCACAGTGCTGTCGATCTCAATTGGAAACATTTCCACTGAGTTATCAATTTTTCCCGTGAAACTACCGATTAAATCCTCTGACATGGCCAGATTCATTGCAATCTGCGCATCGGTCTTGTATTCGTCTACCGAAGCCGGACTATACACTTCCCCACCAGACAAGAGCGCCAGATAATTCATTGCATAATCAGGCAAGCTATCACTACTACACGAAGTGCGGCCTACATTGTGAACACGAATACCGCGATTGATCATCTGTTCCAGCAGTAATCCAAACGCACGCCGGTTGCCAGCCGGTGGTGAATCTGAAAAGACGATTGCATCAGAGACAGGCGCACTGTCATCAGAAAGATTTACACCAAACTCTTTCAAACCGGTAAAAGTAGCGTCAGGACAGTCACCACCGCCTGCGGCTTCGAGATCACCGAGCCAATTACCAAACTGCTCGACACTATCTGTCCCAGCAAGATGAATAGCGCTGTCCTTGAATGGCACTAAATGCATCTTTGTGGGTGTGCATGTCGGGCAATCTGCCCACGCACTTTGCATCCAAGCCTCGTGAACGCGGTCTATGGCTGGTTGCATGCCAGATGTAGTGTTCACAACAAATCCAACGTTTTGATTACCCCAGCTTAATTGATTTTCCAACCCTATTATTACCGGCACTGCAGAACTCTGAGCCGTGAAGCAGGCAGAAAACTCGCTGGTCCCATCGGTAATCGGACTGGTTAGCGGTGTAGCAGTCGCTGTGATTTGATCGCCAGCGTTAAAGTTTTTAGGTAAAAAGGCTGTTTCCTGCACAGTTGGATTACCAGGAATCGTCTCTACATCAAAACTACCAAGGTAACGTTCCCCTTCACCGTGTCCGCTGCTATCACAACTCTGATTTCGATACACATGAATGCGGTATTCACGTGCAGCCAGCGAGTTGAGATAGATAGTAACAGAATTATTGTCCGCCAAGGCTCCCAGGATAACCGGATAGTTCATTAAACCATTGGCACCATTGTCGCCATCCCCATTATCGTTCGCGTTGACCGCATCGTCATTGTTTAGGTCAATGCCCAACGCGCCGTTATTGTGAATTTCATTGCCAGCAAAGTTGCTCAGAATAACCGTTTCGAATACGGCAATCCCATCCTTGCCATTATGAGCAATGGCATTGTCACGGACCACAGCTTGTGAGACTTGCCCTGCCAGATGGACGCCATTGAACGTGTTGCCTAGCGCGTTGCCACCAGCATTGACGCCAATATCGTTATGACGAATCGTTGTTCCTACAGCATTGCCAGCAACATAAATGCCGCTGTCGCCATTGCCAGCAATCACGTTGCCATCGGCCGCAGCATCGCCGCCAATCACATTGGTGTCACCATCGATTACGCGAATTCCCATGCTGCCATTGCCGTGATCTTGCAAGCCGCTAACATCTGTGCCAATGAAATTGCGCTGCACGATATTGCTGCTGCTGTTCAGGTAAATACCATTGCCGCCATTGTTGGCAAGCACATTGCGCTTGCTGTCGCTGTCGCCACCAATATCATTGCTGTTGGCTCCATTCACATAAATGCCACTGTTGTTGTTGCCCAAGGCTGTGCTGCCTGTGGCATCCAGGCCGATAATGTTGCCCCAAATTTGGTTGTTTCCTGCACCTTCGTCAATCTCAATGCCATGCACACCATTGTCAGAAATGACATTGGCCGCAAAGCCTACCGAGCCGCCGATGCGGTTGGTGCCGCCACCGCTGAGAAAGACGCCCGAATCCCCATTGCCTGCTGCTGTTGAGCCATCACCGGCTACACCGATGTAGTTGCCCTGCACTTTGTTGCGGGTGGCGCTGTTACCCAGCCGCACACCCCATCTATCGTTGTTAATGACAACGTTCCGCTCGGAATGGGCCGTGCCGCCAATACGATTGTCGTTGCCATTGACGTTGACACCTTGAAAGTTATTGTCGAGCGTGTTGCAGGCGATTACGTTGTCATCCCCATCGACTTGAATGCCATCTCCATCAAAGTTGCGAATGAGAAAACCGCGAATGGTGCTGCCAGAAGCTGAGGCATCCAGATGCAGACCGTCGCCACTGCTGTTTATGCCATCAAGAATCAAGCCATGAGCAGCCGCGCTGCTGCCTGTTGGGCAAGAGGTGTTAAACAGGGTCGATGCATCTAGGATCACGGGAGTGGTGATTGTCGGCAGCGTGCTGTCTGGTTTGATTTGGCGTGCGATATTCAGTGCTCCAAAGTCAAATGAAATAGCATAAGGTCCACCGCCCAAAGCATTTACTTCCTCAATGACGGCACGCAGCGTACAAACGCCAGTCACAACAGATTCACAATCGCCATCGCCTGCGTCATTGTCACTAAAATCTGCGGTTGAATCAACCACAAATGCGGCTTCCACAACTTGCTGGCAGTTGCTAAACTCGGATGTGTTGCCATCGGCATCGGTGACGAGCGAGACCAGATAGCTGCCGAGCGGCGGCGCTGGCGAGAGCAGTTCGTCAAAATTAAGGACGCCGCCTGTGGTCGATCTGATGTCGGTGTTGATCAGATTGCTGCCGCCTTCACCGTAGCCCGCGCTGCTGCAACTGTCTGTTTGATAAATATCGATCGTATAAGGGCCGTTGCTGCCTTCGAGCACCCCAACCACGCGGACGGTCGATTCGGCCGCAGTCAATACAACTTACAATCACAACT
>QQUD01000343.1 GCA_008501785.1 Chloroflexota bacterium | reverse complement strand
CAGGATGTGACTGGAAATGTGGTAGCTCGTGTGAAACGGGCTGGATTTGAGATCCCAACTGGTGAACTTGAACTGCCACTGTTGGGCATGACTTGTACGAATTGTGCCGCCAATATTGAACGTGCTTTGAAAAAAGTAGATGGCGTCATGAATGTGACTGTGAATTATGCGAATGAGAAAGCGGCCGTTTCCTATGCATCTGGTGTCGTTAGTCGTGCAGAGATGGTGGCAGCAGTACGCAAAGCTGGTTATGATGTGGTCGAAACGGCTGTTGATGAAGCGCCAGAAGATGCAGAAGCGGCGGCACGTGAAGCAGAGATTCGCCATCAGTGGAAACGTTTGATTGTTGGTATCGTCTTTTCGCTGCCGTTGTTTGTGATGAGCATGTCCCGTGATTTTGGCTTGCTGGGGATGTGGTCCCATGCGGTGTGGGTGAATTGGCTGTTTTGGGTATTGGCGACGCCTGTTCAATTTTATGTCGGTTGGGATTATTATGTTGGCGGATATAAAAGTCTGCGCAATGGCAGTGCCAACATGGATGTGCTGGTAGCGATGGGATCTTCTGTTGCCTACATTTACAGCATTGCGGTGCTGATTGCAAAGACGTTTGGTTCAGAGGCATTAGGCGCACACGTTTACTTTGAAACTTCAGCTGTTATTATCACGTTGATTGTGCTGGGCAAGCTGATGGAGGCAAGGGCCAAAGGGCGCACCAGTGAAGCGATTAAAAAACTGATCGGTTTGCAGGCCAAAACGGCACGAGTTGTGCGCAATGGTGAGGAATTAGATATTCCGATTGCTGAAGTGGTGCAGGGCGATCAGGTTATTGTGCGGCCTGGTGAGAAGATTCCAGTGGATGGGGTGGTGGTTAACGGCCGTTCTGCTGTCGACGAAAGCATGATCACCGGTGAAAGCCTGCCCGTTGATAAACAAGTGGGCGATGAACTGATTGGAGCTACCATCAACAAACAAGGGTTGCTTAAATTTGAAGCAACCAAAGTTGGCAAAGAAACGGCACTGGCTCAAATCATCAAGCTAGTGGAGCAAGCACAGGGCAGCAAAGCGCCCATTCAGCGCGTGGTTGATCAGGTGGCGGCTTACTTTGTGCCGTTTGTGATTGGGATGGCGGCGCTCACGTTTGTGATTTGGCTGGTGAGTGGGGCTGGTTTTGTGCCGGCGCTGATTCGATTAACGGCCGTTCTCGTCATTGCCTGTCCGTGTGCAATGGGATTAGCAACACCCACCTCGATTATGGTTGGCATGGGCAAAGGTGCCGAAAAAGGCATCCTCTTTAAAAGCAGCGCCTCCCTGGAACAAGTTCACAAGCTAAATGCCATTGTCCTTGATAAAACCGGCACGATCACGAAGGGTGAACCTTCGGTGACAGATGTAGTGGTCAGTAAGCAGTTATCAGTAAGCGGTGAACAGTTAGCGGTGAACGGATTACCAACTCCCGACTCCAGATTACCGAATACCGATCACTGGCTCCGTCTGGCTGCCTCCGCTGAACGCGGCTCTGAGCACCCCTTGGGCGCGGCAATTGTGCAAGCGGCGAATGAACGAGGGCTGATTTTGAGTGATCCTGGTTCGTTTGAGAGCATTGCTGGGCATGGCATTCGTGCGATGGTGGATGGACATGAGGTGCTGTTGGGCAATTTGCGTTTAATTGAGCGCGAAGAAGTGATGCGCAACGGGCTGGATTCTGAAGCAGAAGCGTTACAGCAGCAGGCGAAAACCGTGATGTGGTTAGCTGTTGATGGAAATGCCGCTGCCATCATTGGTGTGGCAGATACCATTAAAGATGGCTCGAAAGAAGCTGTGGCCTCTATGAAAGCATTGGGTCTGACTGTGATTATGATGACTGGTGACAATGATGCAACGGCGCAGGCTATTGCTGGTGAAGTTGGCATTGATCGTGTTTTTGCCGAAGTGCTGCCCGGTGATAAATCTAGCTATGTGAAACAACTTCAAGATGAAGGCATGACAGTGGGCATGGTGGGGGATGGCATTAACGATGCCCCCGCGCTGGCTCAGGCTGATATTGGCTTTGCCATTGGGACGGGCACGGATGTAGCGATGGAAACGGCGGATGTGACGCTGATGCGTGGCGATTTGCGCAGTGTGCCGCAAGCGATTCATTTGTCGAATGCCACGATGCGAAATATCAAGCAAAATTTGGGATGGGCATTTGGATACAATGTGGCGTTGATTCCGATTGCGGCTGGGATTTTGGCTCCTTTTGCCTGGGCACCCAACTTTTTGCGTGAACTGCATCCGATTTTGGCAGCAGGCGCGATGGCATTTTCTAGCATTAGTGTGGTGTCGAATGCGCTGCGGTTACGCCGTTTGAAACTATAATTAAATGGAGTTGAGACTTTAGCCAGTCACTATCTTGCAAAAAAACCGGCTAAAGCCTCGACTCCGGTATCCCTCTGAGAACGGATACTGTAACTGTTTCCCTGACTGTAGGATATAATTCGGTATCTTTTACAAAAGGGGATAACCAGTTACGTTGTGATGAACCGATATTTGTTCTTTTTCGCTATTCTAATCATTTTACTTAGCGCAGGCTGTGGGTCTGTAGATGAGTCAGTGCCGACTGTGGCAAATACGGCCGTTCCTATCGCCGCCGCTACTGAAGCAGAAATCGTTCCGACTGAACCCATTGTTTCGCTTACCGACACCCCCATTCCTGCCACTGCAACGGATGCGCCGGAACCGGCAACGGCGACGACTGCACCGACGGTGACAGAGGTCGAGACGGAGACAGAGACGGAGACAGAAACAGTAGTTGAGGCGACGGTGGTGGGGGAGGAAACGGCCGTTCCACCCACAGAAGCCCCAGAATCCACGTCTGAACCAATTCAGGAACCGACAGCTGAGCCTGTTGAAGAACCAACAGCTAAGCCTGTTGAGGAACCAACAGTGGCACCTGCACCCACTACCGCCCCGCCCCCGCCCCCCGCACGCGATCTGCCCGCTCCTACCGCTGCCAATTACCCTGGCAATGATGACCGTGTGGGCTGGGCAGCTCGTATCCATGTTCCTGCTTGGTTTGATGTGTCGTACGTGGGCAGAGTGGAAGGGAATACAACAAACATCACTATTGGACCCGATTCACTGCTTTATATCCCGGTTCAGC
>QQUD01000555.1 GCA_008501785.1 Chloroflexota bacterium | reverse complement strand
TCCCTTCATCTACATGCTGGCGACATCATTTAAAGAGCCAAAAGACACATTCCGGTTTCCACCTCGACTGCTGCCGCGCACCGCGCTCACAACCGAGTACGAAGGCGCAGATGAACCACTGCCCTTGTATTTCGTTGAAATTGATGGCGAACAGCGTGAATTTGTCCTGGTAGAAAGCAATATTCGGATCGGCATCTTCGCCAATCCAGATAACCCAACCGAAACATACGAACTCCCAATGGATGACGCTTCACCCAAAGGCGGCTTTACCAATCAGGAAAAAGTCACAGTCGATGGCGAAGAAGTGCCTGTCTATCAGCTTGAGATCGACGGTAGCACCCGCGATCTGGCACTGGTGGGCAAAACAGCCCTGGGTCGATTCGTGGACCCCAACGACGCATCTGTCGAAGTGCTGCAAAACGTGCGTCTCAGCCAGCCAGTTGAAGAGTACAGCGCACGCCCAGAAAACTATACCGATGTGGTTGAACTGCAAAACATGGACCGCAGCTTGACCAACACGATTCTAGTAACGCTAGTCGTTGTGTTTGGAACATTGACCACATCAGTTTTAGGTGGTTATGCATTTGCTCGCCTGCGTTTTCCAGGTCGTGACAATTTGTTCGTGTTCTATCTGGGCACGATTATGATCCCCTTTGTCGTGCTCGTAACACCCATGTACCAACTCATGGTTTTCATGGGCTGGGTTGACAAAATTGCGTCGCTCATCTTCCCCTGGGTCTTTAGCGCCTATGGCACATTCCTCATGCGCCAATTCTTCATCTCGATTCCACGAGAAATTGAAGAAGCTGCGTTTATTGATGGTGCTTCCCGGCTGCAAATTTTGATTCGCATCTTTTTGCCAGCCAGTACCGCATCATTGGCCACGCTGACAACCTTTACGTTCCTTTATGCATGGAACAGCTTCTTCTGGCCACTCGTTGTGATCAACACGGGTAATGTCGACAACCACGTCCTCACACTTTCATTGAATGTGCTTCGTGGTCGTGCATCTGACAGCCCGAACTTGATTCTGGCCGGTGCCGCCATTGCCATTTTACCCCCCATGATCATCTACATTTTGGGGCAGCGCTTCTTTGTTGAAAGTGCAACAAGCAGTGGTGTAAAAGGATAGTTGCACCGCCTGCTAAACCGGGTATAGTGTGAAAAAAAGCTAGTCAGCTTGTCTGCTAGTCAGCATTTCAGCCAGAAGAACTCTAGCTGAAATGCTGAAGTGCAGACAAGCTGACTAGCTACTTTTATAGGAGCCGATGGCTAATGAAGACACCACAAAAATTGTACGATGCTTATATTTTTGATTTAGATGGAACGGTTTATTTGGGCAATGCATTGCTGACAACTGCGGGTGAAACCATTTCACGCCTGCGCGAAATGGGTAAACGGACCGTCTTTTTGTCTAACAATCCAACCCGCACCCGTGAGGAATATGCGGCCAAGTTAACTAAATTGGGTTTACCAACGCCTGATGCAGATGTGGTCAACTCGTCTTATGTGATGGTTGATTTTTTGAAAAAGAATTTGCCTGATGCGAAGCTGTTTGTAGCGGGAGAAATGTCGCTGATCAACGAATTGGAACGGGCAGGGTTTACGCTCAGTGACGATGCCAATGAAATTGATGTGGTGATTGCCAGTTTTGACCGCACGTTTGAGTATCGAAAGCTGCAAATTTCATTTGACGCAATTCGAAATGGTGCCAGATTTTTTGCCACAAATGCAGACCGTTATTGCCCGGTTCCGGGCGGCGGTGAACCGGATGCCGCGTCGGTTATTGCAGCGATTGAAGCATGTACGGACACAACCATTGAAGCCGTTGTGGGCAAACCATCTCAATACATGGCTGATGCTATTTTGAGTTTGCTGGGTATGGCTCCTGAGCAATGCATCATGACGGGTGATCGCCTGGAAACGGATGTGTTAATGGGTCTGAATGCTGGCATGGCCGGGACGCTGACGCTAACTGGTGCGACCGATGAAAATATGTTGGCCAATTCGGATATTGAGCCAACTTATGTGATTCACCGATTGGGGGACTTGATTCCAGAATGAAGAATCGAGAATTTATGCATTGACCTAGATGAGTTGTGGCGAGACAATTTGACTAAACAATTGAAAGTCTGGAAAAGCATTTTTTAATTCTTGGACAAATAGCTGTGGGCTTTCAATTTTTCTCAAAAGTAGGGTAAATGCTTTATAATCAGATTCAAGAGGTGAATTATGACACCATATGAACTCCTAATTGATATTCACGCCCTTGAAGAAGAAATGTTAGATTTTGAGCGTAAATACGGCATACGTTCAGAAACCTTTTATGCAGCCTATATAAATGGAGAAGAGCCAGAAGATGATAGTTGGGTCTTAGATTTTGGCGAATGGGCAGCAATTTATAAAACATGGCTCGAGCGACAAGCTGAATACAGAAATGCCATTCAACATCTTCAAAAGCAGTCTTCGAGTCTAACCGGCCTAATTCGAATTTCTCCATGACGAACCCATTGCGTACCGCTAAAGATTATGAACTGTTTCTCTATACCTTAAAAGAACAGTTTCCAACAATTCAAAGTTCGACCGTTACTTTTGTGCGACGAGGCGTATCTTTGGCCCGTGTCGTCGGCGAATTATACTTTGCCGATAAAATTCGAGTTGTTGTTCGAGAACGTATTCAATTTCGCCGATTGCCTGCCATTATTGATTGGTATGGTTATGAAATCTGGCAAGGTGAGGAGAAACTTTGCTGGTACGATCCCCAACCTCACCCTAATAATCCAGAGCTTCAAAGCACACACCCGCATCATAAGCATATTCCTCCTGACATCAAGCATAACCGTATTCCAGCGCCCAATATGAGCTTCAGCCAGCCAAACTTACCAAGTATTATTCTAGAAGTGGAAAATCTGCTACAGGGAACTGATTCAACCTAATAATTTTTTTTTAAAGCATTGGTAAATTCAAGATATGATGAACAAAAAAACAGTTTCACTTGTTTTAGGCAGCGGTGGCGCACGTGGATTGGCGCATATTGGTGTGATTCACTGGTTGGAGGAGCATGGTTATGAAATCAAAGCGATTTCTGGCTGCTCGATTGGGTCGCTGATTGGCGGCGTGTATGCCGCTGGCAAGCTCGATGT
>QQUD01000591.1 GCA_008501785.1 Chloroflexota bacterium | reverse complement strand
GCAGCAGACGCCCATTGAACCGCATATTTGCATCGGCTATTGGGACCCAGATGAGCGATTAGTCTTGCGTACCTCCACCCAGGTGCCGTTCCACGTGCGCCGCATGGTTGCGCCATTGTTAGGTCTATCTGTGCGCCGCATTCGAGTAATCAAGCCGCGCATTGGGGGTGGTTTTGGCGTGAAGCAAGAGATGCTCATCGAAGATATTGTGGGGCATCTTGTCATTGCCACGGGCAAACCAGTACGGCTTGAGTTAACCCGTGCAGAAGAGTTTGTCTCTAGCCGCACACGTCATCCACAGACTATTATTTACAAAACTGGTGTCGATAGTGAAGGCAAGCTGGTCTCTCAAAAGATGACCGTAATTGCCAATACCGGACCTTATGGTACACACGGATTGACTGTGCAAACCGTGACCGGCATGCGTGGACTCAGTTCCTATAATGCACCGCACAAGCGCTTTGAGTGTACCGTTGCTTATACCAACATTCCAGTCCCTGGCGCATATCGCGGTTATGGTGCACCACAGGCGCTTTTTGCCTTAGAAAGTCATATGGAAGATATTGCACATGCGCTCGGTGTGGATGCGTTGGCCTTCAAGAGTAAAAACTGGGTAAAGGTGGGTGATCCGTTGGACATTGCACCTCAGCTTGGCGAAGGGGAAGCTGACGTTAGCGCCCTCCCGGTTATACGCACGAGTGGATTAGCAGAATGTGTGGCACAAGGGATGCAAGCGATTGATTGGATGCGTCACTATGACCCCGCATGGCGGCAGCCAGTGGCTCGCCCTCATATTCGGCGTGGCCTGGGTTTTGCGATGTGTATGCATGGCACAGCGATTCCTGGGCTGGATATGGGTGGCGCCAGTATCAAAATCAATGACGATGGCTCGTTTAACGTATTGGTGGGGGCAACTGATCTGGGAACAGGATCTGATACAGTTTTGGGCCAAATTGCGGCTGAGGTGCTAGGCGTTCCACTTGAAGACATCATTGTCTACTCCAGCGACACGGATATGACGCCATTTGACACAGGTGCGTATGCCAGCAGTACGACATATATTTCAGGAACGGCCGTTAAAATGGCTGCCGAAAAAGTGCGTGAGCAAATCAAGGAGCGTGCTGGCTTGATGCTCGGCTTGGATGATTGGAGTGAGGTTGTACTGAAGGATAGGCAGGCATGGGGGGGAAACGGCCGTTTTGTCTCGCTTGAAGCCATCGCCCTGCACTCACTGCACCAAGACCAACAGCGCCAAATCATGGCGACCGCCTCCTACGTTTCACCCGAGTCGCCGCCGCCATTTGCGGGACAATTTGCTGAAGTTGAAGTCAATATCGAAACCGGTCAAGTGACTGTGAAAAAGCTGGTGATGGCGGTGGATTGTGGTGTTGCCATTAATCCAGTTACGGCCAGTGGGCAGGTCGAAGGCGGTATGACCCAAGCCTTAGGCTACGGGCATTGCGAAGAGATGGTTTATGACGGAAACGGCCGTATGCTCAATCCTGCATTCGGCCCCTACAAAATTTACCGTGCTGATGAAATGCCAGAAATGGAAGTGATTTTGGTGCAAACAATGGAACCCAGTGGCCCATTTGGTGCCAAAGCTGTTGCTGAAATACCTAAAGACGGGGTCGCACCTGCACTCCGCAGCGCTATCCTGAACGCAACCGGCGTGCGCATCAACGAAATACCGTTTACGCCAGAGCGAGTGTGGCAGGCATTACACAAAAAACAAGAGGTGGCGACATGAGCGGAATCCTGATTCTTGGTGATTGGCTGATCACAACCCCTCACGTCTCCCCAAAAAGAAATTGGGGCGTACGGATCGTTGGGGACAAAGTTGACGCTATTGGCACCCATCAACAGTTAAAAGAAACCTACCCTGAAGATTCTATTCATGATGCCAGTGGCCATGTGATTGCGCCTGGATTTGTAAATGCACATGTCCATTTATATGGCGTGCTTGCACATGGCATCCCATTGGAAAATGCGCCCTCTGACTTTTGGGGGTTTCTGGCTGATTTCTGGTGGCCATTGGTTGAAGATGCACTTGATCACGACATGATTGCGGCTGCCACTGATTGGGGATGTGTTGAAATGCTGCGCAGTGGCATCACTAGTTTCTACGATATTTTAGAAGCCCCCTATGCCATTCCAGAAGCGCTGTTTGCACAAAAAGAGGTTGTGGAACGACGTGGGTTGCGTGGGATTCTTTCGTTTGAGGCAACTGAACGGGTAAGTAAAGAGAACGGACAGCTCGGTTTGCGTGAAAATGCCAAATTCATAAAACAATGCCAAAAAGAAGCGGGATTAGTGCAAGGGTTAATGTGTTTCCACACAACCTTTACTTGTTCAGCCCCATTTATCCGCCAAGCATTTGAAATGGGGGCTGATTTGGGTGTGTTGACTCATTGTCATTGCAATGAAGGGGTTCATGAGCCGGAATATGCGCTCAAACATTTTGGGAAGCGCACGCTAGAATATTATGAAGATTTGGGTGTAACGGGGCCAGGAATGATGGCTTCGCAATGTGTGCAGCTTTCGGAAAAGGAACGTGCGATTATTGCCGAGCATGATATCAAAGTCACGCATATGCCGTTGAGCAATTGCGAAGTTGGGGGCGGCATTGCGCCTGTGCCTGAACAGTTGGCGGCTGGTGTGACGTTAGGGCTTGGTTCTGATGGGTATATCAATGACTTTTTTGAGGTGATGCGGGGGGCGTTTCTTATTCACAAGGCGAATCATCAGAATCCGCAGGTGATGCCAGCGCATGATGTGTGGTATCTGGCGACGGAAGGGGGGGCGCGGTCATTGGGGTGGGAAAATATCGGCCGATTGGAGCCGGGATGGGCAGCGGATTTACAAGTGATTGACACGAGATTCCCAACGCCCGCAGCAGAACACAACCTATACGATCAGCTTCTATTGTGGCGTAATTATACTCATATTAGGGATGTGATGGTACGTGGTCAGTGGCGTAAGCAAAATGGCACCCTTGTTGGGGTCGATGTGGATGCTGTACGTGCAAAGGTTCAGTCCAATGCAGGGCGAATGTGGGAAACTGGTGGAGCCAGGGCTTGATTCATAGGGAGAGCGTGTTGCAGAATAGACTGAAAAATGGCGGGATTAGACGTTTTATGTGCT
>QQUD01000020.1 GCA_008501785.1 Chloroflexota bacterium | reverse complement strand
TTGGGCAACACACGCGCGGCATGAATATTGTGGGGTTGGGTGATACGCATATTAAACTAGAGCCGGAACATCCACATCCGGGGGAACCGATAACGGCCGTTATCACCTCAACCCGCGCACATCCCTTCACCAGTCTCATAATCAAACGCCCCAATCAAGAAATGGCAGATGTCACCTTTCGGGGTCAATCTGTGGATGCAGACCGGCACGTATGGCAGTATCAATTTCAAACCGATATGGATGGACTGTATGAAATTCGGTTTGTAGGGGATGCAGGCGCACGTCTGTTAGCATTGCGCCTGCTGCGCGTGGCGCGTGAAGTACAGCTTGTCCCCAGCAGTTCGGCGCGACTAGATTACAAACGTGTTTATGTGCTGCTGCCCCCTACTGCAGATGAATCGTGGATGATAGCAGCCGCAAAGGGGAGCTTTGACGGCCGTTTTACCATCGGCTTCTCTGCTGATGATGCTGGGATTGGTGATTTTGGGGCGCGACACGTGCTGGCAGTCAATCCGCACCATTGGCCCGATGTGCTAACCGCATCCTGGTTCAAACAGCATTACCCGGGCATTCAGTTCACGCCCATTGTTGCCAACGCACCGCAAGACTTAGAGGCGTGGCTAAAGAGCTGGACTGGGGATTTGTAGCAAGGGGTAAAGGACAAGGAAACGGTCAAAGACCGAAAATAAGTGCCAGTACCTCAACTTTATGATTTTGTAGGGTGAATTGGCAATTCGCCCAGAGTGGCGATTTATCAAATCGCCCTACATTTTTAGAAAGTTACGGTACTAGTCAACTGCCAATAAATCTATATTGACCACCTCGACATTGAAAGCATGACCTGAAGATACCACCTCAACACTTTCGATAAACCGTGGTGGTAGCGCACCTTGCCGCGCAAGCTCGGTGGGGAAATCCACTTCATAGAAAAAGTCTTGTTCTAAGGGCACCCGTTGGTGAATGTTTTGCACGACAGCACAGCTGACACACACATCTGGTGTCGCATTTGCATCGATCTCACCCGTTGCGTAAAAACCTTGCTGCCATGTTTGGGTAATGCCACCCGTATCAACGTAATTAATGCGAATGAATAAGGGGCATTCACTACCCACAAATCCACATACACCAAGGGTTTGGCCCAAAATCCGAAATGTCATCGCCAACTTTAATTCTTCAAGATCGGTTACGTCTTGTCGTACAGATTGACGGAATCGCACGTCTGCATGGCCTGTACCGTCTCTGATAATGTGCAAACGTGGCTCTCCGAAGGTGTAGGTAACGGCCGTTCTCCCTTTTGGCTGATTCACTTGATCGACAATCCAGCTAAAAAACGTCCAACTGCTTTCACCTTCGCTAAAATCGCCGTTTACTAACAGGGCGCGATCCGTTTGCAATGGCCCTTGTGGACCTGAACCAGTCGGAATTTCGCCGCGCTGATTCGCCACCAGGTCAACCACATCTCGAAAACCAGCTTCAACCACAGCAGAAACTGTGGCCCGCCCTTCTTGCACAGAAACTTGCGTTGCTTCATTCGTTACTAAAATGGCGTATTGGCCTGGTTCCATCAATTCGATTCGGCCTTGGGGGGTGTTGATAGTGAGCAGAAACGGCCGTTCTTCAAATTCAGGGATTGAGATGAGAATACGGCCGTTTTCCATCCGTAACGCTGCCGTGGGTGAATTATCACTCATTGTAAAGCGAGGTGTATCCGCATTAATTAAACGCAGCAACGTGTTGCTGTAAATTTGAACGCGTGCTAATCGTTGTTCGCTCTCCGGTGGTGCAAAAAACAACAATGCTGTTTGCGTATTACCGGTCACAACTGTTTCATCTGGCTCAATTGCCTGTTCTGGTGTGCCAGAGAGCAAAGCGTCGCTCCCGCCACTGGCATTATCAATACGCACCGTGCCTTCATTGGCTTGCACCATCACATCTAACAGGGTGGTTGAGTTTTGCAACATCAAAACAATGCCCGCTGGAATGGAAATGGTGAGCAGCACACAAACAAAAAAACTGCCTAACAATATCGTCCATGCGATACGTTGGCGATCTCGAACACCTGGATTAGCATCTATTGAACTCATTAGATATGGTATCTTACATTAAATCCTGTAAAGTTTTTGGTCGGCTCGCCCCACGCCACTTTGACTTGCTCAACACGGGCAATGGGTGAGCCTTTGTGCAGAAATTGGAGCAAACGATTTAATTGAAGCTCAGTCCCCTGAGCAACAACGCGCACTGTCCCATTGGCTTGATTGGCTACCCATCCAACCACGCCAAGTCGAATGGCTTCACGCTGCGTGTAATATCGAAAAGATACGCCCTGCACAAAACCATAAACAGTCGCGTCTATTTGCTGTTTCGTCTTCCCCATACTTACCTCCGTAGCATGCAAATTATACCTGAGAGCGTAACGGGTAGGTAGCTAAAGTTTTGAATCATAACTTTAGCGTATGATAAAAGGTGATTTAGATGGAAAAGGGAAAGGAGGCATCCGAAAATCATTCACTTACAAATCACGTAATATCCGGCCCACCATTGACGGTCCTGCGTAAATCAAGCCCGTGTACAATTGCACAAGTGAAGCGCCTGCATCAAGTTTGGCACGCACATCATCTGCTGTGCGGATGCCACCGACGCCAATAATTGGGATTTTCCCTTCTGTGTGTTGGTGAATGTAGGAGATGACTTCGGTGGTGCGGTTAGTTAAGGGCCGTCCACTCATCCCACCTTTTTCTTGCTGATTGAGGTGTGTTAACCCGGCGCGGCTGAGGGTGGTGTTGGTGGCGATGATGCCGTCGATGTTGGCATCTTGCACGGCCGTTAAAATATCATCCAGCTCTGCCCAGGTAAGGTCTGGGGCGATTTTGACGAGTAACGGCCGTTTCATAACGGGATGCTGTTGTGCCAACCGTTCATTCTCATCCCTCAGCGTGCGCAGCAGGTGTCCAAGATAATCACCACCTTGCAACTCGCGCAGTCCGGGCGTGTTGGGGGAACTGATGTTAACCGCCAGATAATCGGCATACGGATATACAGCTTGCATAACGGTCACATAATCTTGGGCAGCTTCAGCCAGCGGCGTTTATTTTTGTTTGCCCAGGCTGACGCCAAGGATGTAATGTTGTTGATTGAGGGTTTTGAGGCG
>QQUD01000271.1 GCA_008501785.1 Chloroflexota bacterium | reverse complement strand
CAAAAACAGCCTGAAGGCTAGCTGTCAGACGGAGAAAATTGACGAAGATGGTTAGCAGCACGGTGGGAACGGCCGTTCCCGCTACAAAATAAAGCAGCCCCATCCCTTGCACTGCATAATCTGTCCCATAAATGGATAAAATCAGACGCCCACTTACCGAAGCGACGATTGCCAACCCGGCAGACAGCAGCAATCCAAACCGTGCCGCCCGCCAAATAATTAATGAAAGCTGCGATGGATCGTGAGACCCTTCTGCAAAAAGAGACTCCGCAATCGACCCAGCCCATGCCGACATGCTACGCCCCAGCGTCCATACCACAAAGAAATAGGCACCGACTTCAGCCCCAAACAAATTAATCACAGCCAGTGGAAGCAGCGTATCAGGAATCCGATGAAATTGATCGGTTACATAATTTACGAAAGAGTAACGCGCAAATGTCGCACGAAAAGGCACTGAAAAATCAAAATCAAATGAATATCCTGGTTGTGCCTTTGGCAAAAACAAAATCCATGCAATCAATAAACTCAGGAGTGTCGCACCTGCATAGGCAGTCACCACACCCAAAAATCCTGGAAAAACGGGCTTAAATACAAACAAAAGCACAATCGCAAAAAACACCTGACTCACATTTTTAATCAACGAATACGTGAGTTGGCGGGCGGCCATAAATGCCCAATGCAACATTTGAGACAATGCTGTGCTAACCACAAATATCACAAATAGCAGCAGCATAGCAGCATTTTCACGCAGTGGTAACAATACTGGAGACCACGATGGCAGCATCAGTAGATAAACGACTGCTAACCCTATGCTAGTAACGGCCGTTATCACAAATGCCAAGTTTAAAATCGCATTGGGCTTTTCCGTATGCGCTAAATGTCGAACCAATCCATAGCCCAACCCAAGTTGAGCCAACCCTGCCAACAACATTGTTGAAGAAACAGTGCCGGATGCCAGTCCTACATTTTCAGCAGACATGGACCTTGCTGCCACAGCCCAAAACAAAAAGCCAAAGCCCGTGCCTAACAAACGAATAAAAAAAAGTAAATATGTATTTAAAAATAACGTACTGCGTAGATGTGTTCGAATGGTTGTTATCATAAATCTTCTGTTATCTCAAATAAAATTAGGGCGTTCCCTTCACATGGATCAGGCATGAAGCCAAAATGATAAAATCCTATATGGCTCTTGAGAGTCTCCTTTGAACAATAAAATTTGGAACTGCTGCTCCATTGCATTGCGTGGTGGCAAGATGATTTGCTGCTTTACTGTGTCACCAGGCTGAAGGAGTCCCAGCTCGACAATCTGCAAGACGTTTTCTTTTGTAACAACATGCATCGTATAAGATTGAGAACTGTTTTCATTGTTGGCGATAACGGCCGTTATCGTCACAGCTTCGTCCACCCCATATTTCTCACGCCAGGGAGGCATCGGTTCCATGCCCTCCGCTAAATAAAATTCAGTAAAGCCAACTTTATTATGCGCCTGAGCCATCGGCAAAATGACAATGACAGTTGTAATAAAAAGCAAAAGAATCAGAGCAGGAAACCCAAGAGTCTTTTTAAGTCTCGATACAATTGCAGAGAAATTCCCACTTCGTTGTACGCTGCCAGATTGCCACAAAAACAGACTGGCAATGGCAATATAAATGAGGGAAGTGACAACTATCGATACGTAGCCTATGTTAATTTCCAGAAAATTGAGCACCAAGATTCCCCATCCCAATAAAAGAAAACTTAAAACATTTCCAACCGCTAAACGCCAGAGCAAAACTTTATTTTTAAATAGTGCAGTTGCGATTAACATCCCAGGAATCATGACAAATAGAAAAGAACCCATTGTCACGACGACATCATAAACTGTACTTTGCCACATAAAAACTCCTAAGGGTTTTTCGGATGATCCAGCAACTGTAAACTACCGCTGTCATAAAAGCGTGAAACATTCAACCCTTGAAAATCATCATCCCCATCAATCACATTCTCTAAAATCAGGCGCGACCGATACGCATCTCGTAACACAAACACACCATCGAAACCATCAGGATTGATACGTTGCCAATAACCAACATTGTCACCCAATGAACGATATTTCAAATAATCCCATAATCTAAAATCGACACGCACCAAAGTTTGCTGATTCTCTGCAACTGTTTCTAAAGCTTTCACCCCAGCAAATTCCGCATTTGTCAATTCAAATTGCTGCGTAACAGCTTCCCCGTACAATGGACGATCCCGGTTTGCCTCAGAGTTGACAAGCCCCACGAAAAAATAGAGCATGATAAACACCACACCCAATCCCCATTTTATTTTTGACTGCATCTTAAAAAGCTGTGCAAACGCTGTTGACGCGGGAAAAACAAGTAAAAAAGTTCCAAAAAGCAGCCATCGATGCGGTAACACAGCTTGAAGATTGATCACCTGTGTTCCATACCCAAAACCAAGAAATATCAAACCAAGTACACCGCTGTAAAAATTCAGCAGAAATCGGCGATTACGAACCTGCCGCAGGACTTCTAACCCAGCTAACGCAATTAAGAAATAAAAAGTTATTAAATCAACTGTATAGACGAATGGGTCTCGCGCACTGGTTGCCAACTGGAGTGATGATTCACCGTCCCTAAAAATTGCATCCACTAATGAAATAACCGTTCGTTCAAAAACAAAATCTCCCCAATACATCCATTGGGATAATGTCAACACCACTGCCAAAACCACCATCCCCAATAAAGATGGCATTCGGATTGATTTGTGCCGAATAAATAAATCCAAAAACCACATGCTTCCCAACAGAATAATGATTGCGGTAGCTATCACAGGATGGAAAAAGGGGAGAATCCCAATGGTTATAATAATGATCAGTGCATCTTTTTTACCGACATCCCCTTGTAAACGACTTAGCAAAAGGACCAACAAAAGGCTGTAAAATAAAATACCAGTCGTCATGGAAACGACCAGCATCGACCAATAAATGAGCCATTTACTGCCTAATAACAACATGACGAGCATGAGGCTGCGATAAGGTGAAAATTTAAGTTGGCGTGCGGCAGCAAGTAATAGAAAAATGATGCTGCACAAAACGTATACGTTCATAAAACGAGCCACAATATCCAGTGGAAAGCCAGTTAATGTGGAAATTGCAGCCAGGT
>QQUD01001093.1 GCA_008501785.1 Chloroflexota bacterium | reverse complement strand
TTGTTGGTGTATTTGTAGGTGTTGGAGTGGGTTGGGGAGTGAGTTGGGCAATGGCTTGGGCGTAAGCAATTTGGGCAGATTGGAGTTGGTAGTAAGCGATGTCCGCATCAAGAATATCAGCGGATTGGGGGGCAGCCGTGGCTGCGAGAATGGCGACTTGGGTACTCATTTCTTCATATTCGACTTTGCAACCCCACGCACGCCAATCAAGCTGGTTGCGGCTGATATCCCCGATGCATTGCAGGCGGTCAGCAATTTGTTGTTCCAATTCAGCAATGTAGTCCAGGCGCAATGGGTTTGGAGTGGTTGTAGCGATGACAGCATTGTAACGGGCTTGGGCAAGGTGGAGGTTGTTTTCGAGTTGGGCGATGTATAGTGGATCGGGGGTGTCGAATGGTGTAGGCGGGATTGGGTAAGTTGGTGATGGGGTGATTGTAACAGTCGCTGTTAGGGTGTTTGTTGGTGTAGCGATGAGTTGATAGTGAGTAAAGAGGTTGGCGATGAGTTGGCCTCGTTGGACGGTGTCGCCTATGCTGATGAGGATTTCGTTGTCAAGGTCGTAGACGTTTTGGATGCGGATGGTGACGATACGTGGTGTGGGGGATGGTGTAGGCGTCGCGGAAGGAACGAGGGCGATGTCTTCTTGGGGGATGAGGCTGGCGACACGGTTGCGGCCGGTGTCAAAGAGAGGAATAAGCAAGGCAACTCCGATGCAACAGCCGAGTAGTAGTTCGCCGATGGATTGGGGGCGGATAGAGAGTAGGTAGAAACGGACCTGGAGCGGCCAAAGAAGCGGGATGCCGATATAGCCGACGAGCATGTCGATGAAGAGGTGGGAACCGTAGGCGGCGGTGAGCAGCCACCAGTCGTTGCGGAAAAGGAGGTAGGTAACGGCCGTTACCACTCCCACAGCCAACAATGAATGAGTAATCTGCCGGTGACCAAAGCGGCGTTCGAGGGATACGCTGAGAAACGGGAATAGACGTCCAATGACAGAAGCCTGACTGTCGATGTCAGGGAGCAAAGCAATGAGAACACAGGCGGCCAGGACGCGAAAATCAGGTTGGGCTTGGGTCCAGGCATAAAACCAAAATGGGGACAAGAGTCCAGCAAGGGTGTGGATAAGTGGACCTTGGAAGTTGAGAAAGTAGCGCATGATTTTCTTGGTTAAGGCCAGGGCGCGGCGCGTGTCTAAAGGCTGTTTTTGTGTGCCGCGCCCTGGGGTCGGGTTGTCAAGCAATAATTTTCTAGGTGGATGTTTGCCGTACTGAACGATAAATAATCGGGCGCAGTAACATGAGCATGGTAAGAAGCAATGCGCTGGCCATGTAGCTATCGATGCGGTAACGCCAGATGATGATCAAAATCAGGATGGGGATCAGCAGTAGCCAGACCAGGTTGAATCGCTTGGGCGCATTTTCCAGATGCCGTAATTCGCGCAAGGTGCCGCGTTTAGCTTGGCGGCAAAGATTGACGATGGTGGCCGGATGGCCGCTGCCCATGTCAACAATACGGCGCAGTGTGGCAGCGCGGCGTGGGATGTCGGGTGGCAGTTCCTGGTCAGCCAGGGCGGCAGCTTGTTCTGTAGTCAAAGGTGGGATGCGAACGACGGTGCAGCGGGAAATGAGCGGGTTTATTTTGCGTTTTAGTGTGGGTGTATCAGGTGGGCAGGCTGCCAAGGCACAAATTTCTGTGGCATTGATAAGGGTGAGAATAGATTTGCGGGCTGCAACATTGGCGTGATCGATGTTGTCGAGAAGGAGTGTGGTTGGTTCGGCCTGGATGGCCAACATGGCCAGGGTGGCTAGTTGGGTAGTGGTCGTTTTGGTGGGTGGGGTGGCTCCGCATGACTCTAGGATGGTTAGCAGCCAGGTTCGGTGACTGTCGAGCAAGTCGGCGTAGATGCGGCGGGATGTTTTGGGATCGGGGTGTTTTTGTAAGCGGTAGGTTTTGCCGCTGCCGTCTGCACCGAGGTAGAGGGTTGCATTGGCGCGGGCGGTGCGGCTTTGGTCGCTGTGATGGGCTTGGAGAAGGTCGAGGAGGGTGTTGGTAGTCAGGTAGTCGATAGTCTTGTCGTCGTTAGTCGGGCAGTCTTTTAGGTGGGTGATGGCTTCGTCTAATGAAAGGTATGGGATTTTGCCGGCGATGTGAGGTTTGCCGTCTGGCTGGTAGTGGAAGTAGCCGTTGCCCATCAAGCGAAGTTTGGCGGAGCAGTTCCAGCGTACAGCGGGAGGTACGCTGTTTTGTTCGCGTTGGCAGGTGATGATGATGACGTCACGCAAGGCGGCGGATTGTTCGGCGATGCGGGTGAGGTGTTGTTTGATGAAACGGCCGTTTTCTTTATCCCGACATCCCACTTGCACCTCGTCGATAATCAGCAGGTTGCGTTTGTCATCTGGATCGGCTTCGCGCAGGCCACGTTGGTTGAGCTGCTGATACCGTTTTTCAAGACCGATCGCCAGAAACCCTAGAATGTCAGCCCAGCGGTCTAGCTCGTTTGGGCCGTAGTATGTGAGGCGGGGCTTGTGGGGCAGGTTGGAGTAGGCGTTAAGTTCAACGCCTTTTCCATCTAGCAGGATGATGCGCAGCCAGCAATCACGGTTCAGAGTTTCGCTGAGCCAGCGATGCAAAGTGGTGGATTTACCGCTTCGAGTCTTGCCGGTGACAAGTAAACGCATGTGGGCAGTTTAGCATGTTTTGTGGGACGGTGGATTTAGTTTTGGATTCAGTGATGACCCAAAGTGGTTTGCGATTTGCGATTTTAGACTTGTGTTGAGCGAAGCCGATGTAATGAGGATTGAGAGTATGGTTTATAGGCAACAAAAAACCGCTCTCGAAAGAACGGCTTTTTTGCAGGCTGTGTCATGATACAAGCAGGAAACAAAGCCCTGCTCCGACCAGGTTGTTCCAGTCGCGTACCGAACTTGCGTTCAGTAATTTCGTGCCAGTTTTGGGGAGGGGGTTGCTTGCATCATGTACACTGGCCGGAGTTGGATAGAGGATACCGAATTTTGCGGATTTTACAAGGGGACATTTGATGTTTTGACAGGTTTTGATGTCCCATAGGGTTGAGTTAACAGGGTGGCTATGAAGTCTTGTGGGGGTGTAAAATCACCAATGCTTTTCCTTTGCTAAGTTGCTCAAGGTCTATGCGTGTGAAACGTAAGGGCAGATGATCAAACAGATGCATAATCAGGCGAACCATTATGGGGTGGCGGTGTAATCTTAGATCAATAAAATCAGCAATACGGCTTGGGTCGGTGATTGGTTCGGCAATGGCGTTAAACTCACGGTCATGAATGTTTACCTGTACGTTTGGATTGGCGAGGATGTTCTTGAACCAGTCGGCATCCTGGCCTCGTGCTGAGCCGATGTAGTATGCGCCATCTACCTTTTCAAATTGGAGTGGGGTAACTCGGGGCAAGCTGGATTTGCGTCCAATGGTAGTTAGCAATAAAACGAAACGAGTTGGCCCAATTCCGCGTCTGTAATTGGCGGCCATTCGCGCATTGAAAGACTTCATACGATGGTAAATTGTTTTGGAGGACATTTGCCTACTTTTTGATTTCGCGATATTCAATCTTTTTTGTTCCGGCAACGATTTCCCGAAGATATTGTCGCTTGATAGTCGTTGTTAATGTTTTCATCACAATCCCCCTCAAACTATTGCTTCAACCATGCATTCATTATTAGCATACTTTTGGGACAAAATATCATTATATAAATTGATTAGCGTCCCAAAATCATGTAAACTTGCAGAATCTATCCTAAGCCATCGTAATTGGGGAATAATCGTCGCGTATGAGTGAATCAGCCAACGTAACCCTTTCACAACTCGAAGCTCATTTGTGGGAGTCTGCCAATATTTTACGCGGCCCTGTTGATGCTTCCGATTTCAAAACATATATCTTCCCCCTGCTCTTTTTCAAGCGTATTTCAGATGTTTATGATGAAGAGCGTGAGCAAGCCGTTGCCGAATATGGCATCGACTTTCCCGAAAATCATCGCTTCCAAATTCCCGATGGTGCTCATTGGCAAAACGTGCGAGCTGTTTCACAAAATATCGGCATTGCACTACAAAATGCGTTTCGTGCGATTGAATCCGCTAACCAAGACCAACTGCACAACATTTTTGGCGACGCACAATGGAGCAACAAAGCACGCCTCTCTGATGCGCTGCTAACAGACTTGATTGAGCACTTTTCTGAACTCCTACTGTCTAACAGCCATGTGGAGCCGGATGTGCTGGGTCAGGCATACGAATACTTGATCAAGAAGTTTGCCGACGCGACGAATAAAAAAGCGGGCGAATTTTACACGCCGCGTAGCGTCGTGCAGTTGATGATGGATATTTTGAATCCTGAGCCGGGTGAAACGATTTATGATCCAGCTTGCGGTACGGGTGGAATGCTGCTGGCAGCCATTAACCATGTGCGCAATCAAGGCGGCCGTATCGAAACGCTGCTGGGCAAGCTGTATGGGCAGGAAAAGAATCTGACCACATCCAGCATCGCTCGCATCAACCTGTTTATGCACGGCATTGAAGATTTTCAGATTGTGCGTAGGGATACGCTGCGGCATCCCGCGTTTCACAGCGGCGACATGTTGCAACAATTTGATGTGGTCATCGCCAATCCACCGTTTTCGTTGGAGCAGTGGGGCTTGGAAGTTTGGGAAACGGATCGCTACAAACGTAACTTTGCCGGACTGCCTTCCAACAAAAATGGGGATTTTGCCTGGGTACAGCACATGATTAAGTCGATGCACCCGACAAACGGCCGTATGGCGGTCGTCTTGCCGCATGGGGTGCTGTTCCGCATGGGCAAGGAAGGCAAAATACGGCAAAAGATTCTGGAAATGAATCTGCTCGATGCGGTGATTGGGTTGGGACCAAACCTCTTCTATGGCACGGGGCTGGCAGCCTGTATCCTCATCTTTAGCCAACAGACAAAACACCCCGATGAAGTGTTGATGGTGGATGCGTCGAGTTTGTACAAAAGCGGCCGTAACCAAAACACGCTCGAACCAGAACACGCCCAAAAAATTTTGACGTGGGTACAAAACTACGAAGATGTGGAAGGGCACGCCAAAGTGGTGACGCTGGCCGAGATTGAAGCCAATGATTGGAACCTCAATATTCCTCGCTACGTCGAACCCATTATTGAAGAAGAAACGATCACTGTGGAAGAAGCCTTAACCAATTTACAAAATGCTTTGGCAGAAGCCTATGCTGCTGAAGATAAATTGAAGCAACTATTAATTGATGCTGATCTGATGCCACCAGGAGAGCTTAAATGACAACGACAGTACAAGAGTTCATCAAAGATAAACTCCCTGTTGAGACAGTTACCTTAGACGATTCTATCAAAACGGCCGTTAAACGAATGATAGAAAATGATTTCACGCAATTGCCTGTGGTAGATTCAAACAATTGTCCGATTGGCATCATTACGAGTGATTCAGTTCTGAAAGCCTTGCATAATTATGCAACGTCTATTGAGGGCGTTCGCATCAAACATGCTTTGCTTACCAAACCACAGCAAGTCAATCAAAATATTGACTTGCTTGATTTATTCGAGGATATGACAGGTAATCTTGCTCTTGTTGTAGATGATGAAGATAAGCTGATCCAAATCATTACCGACTATGATACGGCTCAATATTTTCAGCAAAGAGCAAAAGATATTATTTTGGTAGAAAATATTGAGAATACCTTGAAAGATTACACGCAATTAGCTTTTAGCAGCAGTCCTGAAGGAGAAGCTCGGTTAACTGAATTAATCCAAGGCAATACAAGTGCTAGTTTTGGAATTCGTCGAAAGTTCAAAAAAGGACTTAAAGAATATTTAAGCTCAGTGTGCCTTCCTTTTGATGATGATCTGTTTGATGAAGTTTTCAATACACAATTATTTGTTGAAGCCGTAAAAAGTTATCTAAATGCGCTACCTGAAGAAAGCGTTTCTTTTAATGATGAGTTGTTCAACCAAACGTATGAAAAACATATAGTTGATAGACGGCCACCTGTTAGTTTTGATGATCTCACGCTTGGCCAATATATAAGTTTGTTTCTATTTAGGGAACATTGGTCTCAATACGAGAACATATTTGAACTAGAGAAAAAGTCTCTCCAAAATTTATTAGACAATGTTCGTGAAACACGGAACGCTCTTTCCCATTTCCGAGAAATCACACGCGACCAAAGTGTTCAATTACGAGACTGCTATGACTTGCTGGTCAGTCATCAAGCCGCAATTTATGATGTTTTCGCACCCGACGATTCTATCGCAGATGAAATCTTAGATATTGAGGAAGAACAGGAACCTGCACCAGATCAGGAAATTCAACCGATTGCTGATGAACCTGCTCCTGGTGAAAGCAAATATGCAGCTCTTGCAATTTGGCTGCAAAATCAACCCATTGAAAAGAAAATTGTCAAACCAACTTTTTCAAAAATTGAAGAAATTATTGGTGGAAAATTACCTGCATCAGCTTACAAAAACCGCTCGTGGTGGGCAAATGATTCAGTTGGGCATGTGCAATCAAAGCAATGGCTTGATGTAGGATGGCGTGTTGCCTCAGTTAATATGACAAATCAGGTTGCGCGTTTCGCCAGAATTCAAGAAAGACAAAGAGCTTATATAGACTTCTATAGTGCATTAATTAATGAACTAAGAGAAAAGCCGCTGTTTAGTCATTTGCATACACCACGTCCTGATGGAGCCAATTGGTATTGGACAAAAAATTTCGGCGTTCAAGGCCGTCATCTAGGTTCATCAAATTACTCTTTTGGACGCGGGGGGATTTTTCGGGTTGAATTTTATATTGACTTTGGCGACAAAGAGCTTAATAAGCAATTTTTCGACAAACTTAAAGAACAAAAAGAGGAAATAGAAACGGCTTTAGGACATGAGCTTTTATGGCAACGTTTGGACAGTAAACGTGCCTGTCGTATTTCTCGTATCTATAAAGCGCGAATTACAGATAGCGAAGAGGACTTAACTGCATTACGCAAGGATGCAGTTCCCACAATGGTCAAATTTGTTCAAATTATGCTGCCAATAGTAGAAGCCATAGGTAAAGAGATATTGTAAGCAAATTTTATGAGTAATAATCAATCCATTACCCAATCCGAACTGGAATCATATTTGTGGGGCGCGGCGATTTTGCTGCGCGGGTTTATTGATGCCGGGGATTACAAGCAGTTTATCTTCCCGCTGATGTTTTTTAAACGGCTGTGTGATGTGTATGATGAGGAGCGGGCGCAGTCGGTGGCGGAAGTGGGGGATGACTTTCCAGAATACCATCGCTTTCAAATACCGGAGGGGGCGCATTGGCAGGATGTGCGGGCCGTCACGCAAAATATTGGCGTGGGGATTCAAAACGCAATGCGCGAGATTGAAAAGGCGAATCCGCTGCTGGACGGTATTTTTGGGGATGCACCGTGGACGAATAAAAACCGCCTCTCTGATGTGACGTTGACGGATTTGTTGGAGCATTTTTCGACGCAGACGCTTTCGCGGGCGCGGGTGAATGAGGATTTGTTGGGGCAGGCGTATGAGTATCTGATCAAGAAGTTTGCCGATGACAGTGGCCACACGGCCGCTGAATTTTATACGAATCGCACGGTGGTGCATTTGATGACGCTGCTGTTGCAGCCGCAAGAGGGTGAAAGTATTTATGACCCCACCTGCGGCTCTGGTGGGATGCTGCTGTCGGCGGCAGATGAGTTGAAGCGGCGCGGGCAGGACACGCGCACGCTGCGCATGGCGGGTCAGGAAATTAACCTGATGACCTCGGCGATTGCGCGGATGAACCTGTTTTTGCATGGCTTTGAGGATTTTCAGGTGGTGCGTGGGGATACGTTAGCCAACCCTTATTTTAAGCAGGGCAATCGCTTGCAGCAGTTTGATGTGATTCTGGCGAATCCACCGTATTCGATTAATAGCTGGAACCGCGACAAATGGGAAAATGATCCAAGAAATGTGTATGGATTACCGCCGCAAGGACGTGCTGATTTTGCATTTTGGCAGCATATTCTCGCCAGCATGAGCGAGAAAAGTGGCCGTTGTGCCATTCTTTTTCCGCATGGTGTGTTGTTTCGTGAAGATGAACAACATATGCGGAAAAGCATCATTGAAGCCGATCTCATTGAAGCGATTATAGGCATTGGTGAAAATCTTTTTTACAACTCTTCGATGGAAGCTTGTATTGTTATTTGCCGCAGTCAAAAAACGAAAGACAGGCAAGGTAAGATTTTGTTTATCAATGCGGTGAATGAGGTAACACGCCAGAAGACAAACAGTTATTTAGAAGATACGCACATTGAAAAGATTATTTCAGCTTATCAAGCGTATGAGGATATTGAGCAATTTGCCAAAGTTGTAAATATTGACGCTATTCTCGCAAATGATGCGTCGCTCAAAATAGATTATTACGTGCTAAACAACATTCACATTTATGGCATTCAAAAATCACTGCCAATCATTTTGGCAGAATGGCAGCAAAGTTCACAAGATTTAAGAGCTTCAATGGATACTTTATTTGCCATTTTACAAGACGACAAACTTCATGAATAAGCATAATAAACAAGCTGGCTGGACTTTGGTGAAATTTGGCGAAGTTGCCAGACAAATCAAAGATAAAGTCAACCCCGAAACAAGCGATTTAGATCGGTATGTGGCTGGTGGACATATGAATACCGATGATCTGAAAATCCGTCGCTGGGGGATAGTTGGGGACGGGTATCTTGGGCCAGCATTTCACCGCAAGTTTCAGAAAGGGCAAATACTATATGGTTCACGCCGTACCTATTTGCGCAAAGTTGCCGTTGCTGAATTTGATGGTATCTGCGCCAATACAACTTTTGTTATTGAAGCTATACCAGAGAAAATTTACCCGCCGCTTTTGCCATTTATTATGCAGAGTGAGCCATTTGTAGAGCATTCAATCAAGAACTCTCGTGGTTCTACAAATCCGTATGTCAATTGGAAAGACATCGCCAAGTATGAATTTGCGCTGCCCCCTCCAGATGAGCAGAGACGGATTGCTGAGGTGTTAACGGCCGTTGAGGAAACAATTCGACAATTTCAAAATAGCGAAGAACAAGCCTTTAATTTACAAAGAGCGTTTCGTGAGCAACTAATTCACAAGACATCAAATACAGCAAAGACCGTCAAACTCATAAACCTTTTGACCGGTAATCCTGAAAGCGGTCATTCAGCGCATAGTGTGGATAAGGTTACTGGGCATTTTGTGCTTTCCCTTTCTGCATTAAGCAAAACAGGTTATGAATTTGGACATCTAAAAACAGTAGAATTGACCTCGCAAATGCGGGCTGCTCTCCTCTATAAAAATGATTTTCTAATTTCACGTTCAAATACTAGAGAGTTGGTTGGTTTAGTTGGAATCTTCAATGAAGATCGTTTGGATGTATCTTTTCCAGATACAATGATGCGACTTCCAGTTGATGAATCAAAAATCAACAAAAAGTATCTTGAACAGTATCTACTTTCTAGGGAAGGGAGGTTCCAATTACAACGAATTTCTGCTGGAACAAGTGCCAGCATGAAAAAAATTAATAGAAAAAGTCTGTCACAAGTTCCAGTATTACTGCCAACTCTTGAAATGCAAGAGGAGATTTTAGAACAACTTCAAATATGTGAAGAAGCGTTTCAGGCTGTGCAACAAAAAGTTCTAAAGTCCATCAATTTAAAAAATGCGCTTTTGAGTCAATTCCTTTCAGGATAGAAGTCCCGTGTTCAACGAAAACAACACTACCCAACGCCAAATCACCGACATTCTGATCAGCGAATTAGGCTGGCGGGAAGTCAAAGCGATTGACCTCACTCGCTCCACTTAGAAAATATAAAATGTCAAAATAGGAACATGTTCACAGTTTGGGAGGGAATATGTGCAAAAAAGCAGGATTTATACTTTTACTGATTATTTTCATTATTGGGTGCAATGGCAATGGGCCAGAAGTTGCAGAAGCACCAAATGCTCAAATTGTTGTTGTTCCACAAGATCAGGAAAAGCGTTTAATTTCTGAAGAAGATATTGATCAAGATAATTGTGATGGAACGGCTGAGACAACTCAGACAATTGAGAAAATCCATACAATTTTGTACACCTTAGAATTAGGTGGGGGCATTACAGTAAATGCTGAAGGTAAAGCAGGTGTACCCGGCATCGGTGAGGTTGGTCTTGGCACAGAAGTCGCAAGTCAATATCAAGTCGGATACGGACGTTCTGAAGCTATCAGTCGCTCCCTAACAGTTGGAGCCGCTCCCAATTCACATGTTTTACACACTATCCGACAATTTGAAATATGGGAAACTGGAGAAATTGTTATTGTTGCTGGTGAAATCAATCAACAAATTCCTTACAGTTTTCGACGAGATTTCAGCATTGAACTTGTTCCCCCCGCAAACATTGGCTGTCCAGGAAGTAGTGCAGATATTCCTCAACCTAAAGAAACTGCCGAAACAATCGTTGAAGTAACAGTTCCTCAAAAGTTTTTTGAAGAAACAGGCACAGATGGTACTTCTACAAAGATAACTGTAAATGAAGGGGAAATTCATGCAATGACAGCAGGAAAAATTTGTGTCCTAAGTGTTTGCTTACCTGGCGGGACAGACAGAGGGAGTGTTGTGGTATTTCTTCCAGATGCAACATACGAAGTGACAGGATTAGAGCCACTGTACAATTGGCATGGTGCTTTCTATGCCAAGCCCGACCAATGGGAAATAATTGCTGACCGATTGGTAAGTGAACAAAAAATTCCGGGAACTTGTTCAGATGGTGACGGTTGTTCAGTTGTAGATGTTGTGATCCTAAGCCCTGAAGGCATTTTAGAACAATATCAAGAATAATCGAGAATGCGATAGGTACAGAAACCATGTTTAACGAAAACAACACTACCCAACGTCAAATAACCGACATTCTGCGCCGCGAATTAGGCTGGCAGGAAGTCAAAGCGATTGACCTCAACCGCTCTATTCGGGATGTGTTTCTGCTGGATGAGCTCACCGCCGCACTGCAAAGGCTAAATCCCGAAATCGCTGCCCAACCCGCCCGTGCTGATGAAGTCATTCACCGCCTGCGGGCCATCCTGCTCACCGTGCAGTCAGACGGCCTGATCCGCGCCAACCAGCGCATGTCCGAATGGCTGCTCAACGACATCACGATGCCCTTCGGCAAAAACAACCGCCACGTCCCCATCCGCCTCATTGATTATGATAATCTCGACAACAACAGCTACATCGTCAGCGAAGAAGTCACCTTCAAACCTGCTGCCGTCGAAAAACGGTTTGACCATGTGCTGTTTGTGAACGGCATTCCGCTGGTCGTGGGTGAAGCCAAAACGCCAGTACGTTCGGCGTGGTCCTGGTTTGATGCGGCCGTGCAAATTCAAGGGTACGAAGAAGCCGTGCCGCAATTCTTTGTGCCTAACATCTTCAGCTTTGCCAGCGAAGGCAAAGTGTACCGGTACGGCTCCGTGCAGGCGCCCTTGCAACATTGGGGTCCCTGGCACAACAGCGACCAAACCGAACCCGAGCATGAAGGGTTACAAGCTGTTGCCGATACGGTGCGGGCCATGCTGGACCGGCGCGTGGTGCTGGACATGCTGCGCCACTTCACCACCTACGCCACCAACAAACAAGGGCGAATGATCAAAATCATCGCCCGCTACCAGCAATATTACGCTGCACTCAAAATTGTGCGTCGCGTCGTGCTGGGACGGCCGCGCAAAGGTCTCATCTGGCACTTCCAAGGCTCCGGTAAATCGCTGCTCATGCTCTTTGCCGCACAGCTCCTGCGCACCATCCCCGAACTAAAAAAGCCCACCGTCCTGATCATCGTAGACCGCGTGGACCTGGACACCCAAATCAGCGGCACCTTCCTCGCCAACGATGTGGCCAACGTCGTTACTACTGACAAACGGGATGAACTGCAAGATTTACTGCGCAAAGGGGTGCGCAAAATCATCATCACCACCATCCACAAATTCGCCGAAGCCACCGAAGCCCTAAATACCGATTCCAATATCATCATTATGGTCGATGAAGCGCACCGCACCCAGGAAGGAGATTTGGGCCGCTTCATGCGCGAAGCATTGCCGAACGCCTTCCTCTTTGGTCTCACCGGCACCCCCATCAACAAACGAGACCGCAACACCTTTTACGCCTTTGGCGCAGAAGAAGACGAAAACGGCTATCTGGACCGCTACTCCTTTGAAGATTCGATTCGGGACAAAGCAACCCTGCCGCTCAAATTTGAAGCACGGCTGGTCGAACTGCACGTCAATCAAGACGCGATAGATGAAGCGTATGAGCAAATGACGGGGCATTTATCG
>QQUD01000013.1 GCA_008501785.1 Chloroflexota bacterium | reverse complement strand
GACGAACCACTAGCCGAAGGCAACTGCGTAAGCGTGAGCGAGCGTGGGAAGGAAGCCGGAGAGCAAACTCTGGACTCGATGAACAAGAACCACGTAGAGAGGCATGGGATACCGGATAAGCTGGCACAAGACAGTAAAGTCCAAAGAGGGTCAGAGTAGTTCCATGTAAACGTGGCGAGGGTCAGAGGAAAGATACCGTACCTTATCCGGGGAGGTCTGTCCTACGGGACAGAAGTCAGCAGAAGCCGAAGTAGTCGATGGGGTGACGACCATCCAGGGCGGACGGGGAAACTCGTCTACAGGGCGAAGGGCAGAACGGACAAGAAGTTGAACAGAAAGGCGCAGGATAACTGTAGCAGCCGACATCTGGGTGGAAAGAGACCAGAGCGGAGGTGAAGAGAAGGCAGAAGGCCGGAAGGAAGCGCCGCAGGTGCAAGTGGTTATCGGAGCAAATGGAGAAAGAAATGGTTCAACACGAAGCAGTAGAGTTATGGGAAGAGATATTTAGCCGAGACAACCTGTTTCGAGCAATGGCACGAGTGGTGAGCAACAAAGGGACAGCAGGGGTAGACGGGATGACCGTCGAGGCATTACCAGAACACCTGAAAGCCAATTGGGAAAGCATCCGAGCCAAGCTAGAAGCAGGGACCTATCAACCAAGCCCGGTGCGGCGGGTAGAAATACCGAAGCCAAACGGAGGGATAAGGAAGATAGGGATACCAACGGTGCAGGACCGGTTGATCCAACAGGCGATACACCAGATACTCAGCGAAGAATACGAACCAAGATTCAGTGAACACAGCTACGGGTTCAGACCGGGACGAAGTGCTCACGATGCGGTGAAAGCGGCACGGGAGAACATCGAAGCAGGAAACTCGTGGGTGGTGGACATAGACCTGGCGAAATTCTTTGATAGGGTAAATCATGACCGGCTGATGGCACGGATGAAAGCGGATAAAGTGGACAAGCGCGTGCTGCGGCTGGTGAATGAATATCTGAAAGCAGGGGTGATGGTGAATGGAGTAGTAATGGAAACAGAAGAAGGCACACCGCAAGGAGGGCCACTGTCACCGATACTATCGAATATCGTACTGGATGAGCTAGACCGGGAGTTGGAGAAACGGGGACATCACTTTGTGCGCTACGCTGATGATTGCAACATCTACGTAGCCAGTCAGCGAGCGGCGGAAAGAGTGATGGCGAGCGTGAGTCGATACATCGAGAAGAAACTCCGGCTGCAAGTCAACCAGGAGAAAAGCGCAGTGGATTTAGCCGTGCGGCGACAATTTCTGGGCTTCAGCTTCTATTGAAGAGCAGGCGGGGTAGGAATCCGAATCGCCCGCCACAGCTTAGAACGCATCAAGCGCAAAGTGAAGAAACTGACTCGCCGCAGCCAAGGGCGGTCATGGGCAGAAATCCGTGACACGCTGCACCGCAGTGTCATTGGCTGGGTGAACTACTATGCGTTGGCAGATGCCAAAGGGCATATGAGACACCTGGACGAATGGCTGCGACGACGCATGAGACAGATGGCGTGGAAACAGTGGAAGACGCCGCGAAACCGATATAAGAACCTGAAAGCGCGAGGCGTGTCCGAGTATTGGGCAGTGCGTGCAGGAGGGGGAAGTTTGGGAACGTGGCGGATGTCCAAGACACCGCCAGTACATCAGGCATTGAGTAATGCCTACTGGCGGAAGGTCGGCTTAGTCAGTTTTCTGGAACAATACGAGCTTCGTCATACTTGACCGAACCGCCGGATGCGGACCCGCATGTCCGGTGGTGTGGGAGGAAGGGGGCTAGTCGCCCCCTCCTATCCCGATTGTCAATTCGTTTGGGGAACACGAGATACAAGCCCCGATGATGAACAATAATAACTTGTGCTTAATGGAAATGAATATTTTGAAGTTAGATCATGTTATCCAAAAAAAACAAACCCCAATTACACCCCTATGGTCGGTACATGAGTACAAAAGCAATTGTAGGAGCAGTTGTGCTGATTCTTGTCGTTTTAGCTTTTCTGGGGAGCATCCCTATATTTATAATATTGACTGAGTGTTGCCTCCCTGATGTTGATTTACCCCGCAGTTCCCAACAAATAATATGGCCAATAGCAGCTCTTTTTTTTGCATTGGCAAGCGCTACTGGTTTTCTGATGGCAAGAGCGTTTATAAATGGTAGAGTGGATTCGGGTAAATGGCTTGCTCCTCC
Organism: Chloroflexota bacterium; assembly: GCA_008501785.1. The sequence continues at coordinate 10,151 of QQUD01000013.1, read as the reverse complement.
CGATAAACCAGATAAAACTTCATCCCCTCCTATATCGATGACAACTGGTAGATATTTGGGAAGAGCTATTTTGTCTCTTTTATTTTTGATTTCACTCGCTCTAGGAACTGCTGTGCTTTATTCCTTATTCGGTTTCCTTACCGGTGGTGCCATTGCTTTCCTGATACGTTTCATAAATGATCTCTTTTTAGACTTGAAAACCGAAAATGTTCAAACGGGCGAAATGACGCAACGTAGAATGCAGAAATATTTAGAGTATGAATATGGAACAGTTATGTGGCGTTTATTCGAGGAGGCGAGAAAATATCCCGAGAGATGGCGAGAGCAGGTAAGCACTCAAGAAGGACTGGAAGCTTGGGCAGAGGAAACTCGCGAAAAGTTAGGATACCCGCCACACTCTGGAGAAATCGAAAGGCTCACAAAAGAACATGAAAAGAACAAATTCAAGCTACTGCCATAATGAGTTTATATATCCCAATTATTTGACCCCTCCCAAAATTAATGATGTCGAAAAGTCATTGCAGCAATTTGCATAAAAAGGTTTTTATTCATGAATCATTGGAAAGACCTCTACAACAAACACACCAACCGCTATGAGCGGTTGGTACAGCATGAAGATGTTGCAGGCAACTTGCTGCCTGCTTTAGCAGCGGTTTGTGAGCTACCGGGGGCGCGGGTAGTTGAGTTTGGGGCGGGAACGGGGCGTATTTCCAGCCAGCTTGCGCCGCTGGTGGGGCAGGTTTGGGCGTTTGATTTGACGCCTGCGATGGTGCGCGTGGCGCGGCAGAAACGGTTGGCGGGGAAGGTAGTGAATTGGCAAACGGCCGTTTCCGACAGCCGTCACATGCCACTCCCCAATTCCTGTGCCGATGTAGCTATTGAGGGCTGGAGTTTTGTGCAGATTGCGACGTGGCATTTTGACAATTGGCAGGCTGAGCTGGACCGGGCGATACGTGAAATGATGCGGGTGGTAAAGGTGGGGGGAACGGCCGTTCTCATTGAAACACTCGGTACCGGTACCCTCCAACCCAATCCCCCCGAAGTTTTTGTCCCAATCTACGATCATTTTGAACAAAATTGGGGCTTTGCAGTTACCTGGATTCGAACTGATTACCACTTCCCATCATTTGAAACAGCTTGTGCAATTGTTGAACCAGTGTTTGGCCCGGATATGCTGGAAAATTTGATTGAAACTGATGCGGAGGTTGCGCTTCCAGAGTGTACTGGCATCTGGTGGCGCGAAGTCGAACGTTAGGATGTCAATTACTGCTGCAATGCATTCACTGTTTTCACCAAATGTGTGACCCGTTCTGCCAACAAATGCACCACCAGACGATGCAACAATGACGCCGCTTCTGGGTCTTCTTTCTCGGTGCGCTGCAAGCAACCCCGTAATTAAACCCATCGTTAGACCGGGCAAAAAAGCAGCGCAGCGTGAGTTCTTCGCTAATTGTTTTCATAATCTTGTAGGCTTGTGAACGAATGAAAAATCGTGGTTTGTCGCCTGATTTTTTTCACAGTATCTAGTCAGATGTGTTATGCTTTTGGCGTGTCGTAGGGACTTTTTTCGAAAACAATTTACAAGGATAACTCATGAAAAGTACAAACAAAATACTAATCGGCATTGTTGCTGGTGTGGTTTTGTTAGTGATTGCTGCGTTTGTCGTTACGTTAAACAAGCCGCCAATAAGTTATCAGGATGAATCGACGCCAGATGGTGTGGTGCATAATTACCTGCTTGCGTTGCAAAAAGAAGAGTATGAACGCGCCTATCGTTATCTCTCCCCAACACTTCCTGGTTATCCATCTGATCTTGAAGAATTTAGCGCTGATATTAAGCAATATAGTTGGCGATTTCGCTTCCAAAGAGATACATCTCTGTCTATTACGGCAACAAATGTTGGCGTTCAGGGGGCAACGGTAACGGTGCGAGAAACGGAGTATCGTAATCCCGATTTATTTGGCGGAGGCACTTCGGTGAAAACATTCGAAATGACACTGCTTCCCAGCAATAAATCGTGGCAGATTGTAAATTCGGAAGCGTATTGGAGACCTTGCTGGGAAAAGAACAATGGTTGCTCATAAGAGGTTGCTATGCTAAAAATTCGTCGTTGGTACATATTTCTTGTCAGTGCAATTAGCTTGCACGTCGTCACTTGGGGCATTATTGCCCTCTTGCGAAATCTGTTTATATCGGGTCTCGATGCGCAAAAAACACAAATCGCACTTGAAATTGCCATTATTATCATTGGGCTGCCGTTTTACCTGGTTCATTGGTTGTGGGCACAGCGATTGGCCCAAAAAGATGACGAGGAGCGTTTATCTGATCTGCGTTCCTTTTATCTTTACGGCATGATGGTTGGTTTTCTGGCCCCTTTTGCTAACAGTGCGTTTAACTTGATTGCCGAAGTGATGCGGCAGCTTCTAAAGGTGGAACGGCGTCGGTATTATTTTTCGGAGCTGTCATTCTCAGAGATGATTTTATATTTTTTTGTAGCATTGGTTGTATTGGGATTGTTTTGGTTTTACCATTATCGTCTGGTTTTAGCAGAGCATGTTTCTCAGACAAACGGCCGTACTCTAGCCCGACGGATTTACACGTACGGATTTAGCGCAGTCGGGTTAACGCTGACCATTATTGGCTTGTCTAGCCTGGTAAATTGGGTGCTGTTCCAGTTTGGAGATAGTAATCGCACCGAATTAGGCTTGCCGACAATACTTTCACAGTTGATCATTGGCGTGCCGCTTTGGATAGGTTTTTGGCGGCAAGGGCAGCATTTGTTTACACAAAAAGCTGTTGAGCAAGAGTCGGCACTGCGTAAGTTTTATTTGTACATGGCGGTTTTTGTGGGGGTGATAACGGCCGTTACCACCACAACCGTCATTTTTGCCGAATGGCTGCGCGAACTGCTGGGATTAACCACTACAGGCGATATTCGCGATCCCTTATCCGTTATTGTTGGCGCGATTATCTTGTGGATTTTTCATGCTTACGCACTGCGAGAGGATGCCGACACAGCCAGCGAACGACCACGACAAGCAGGAATCCGCCGTCTGTATTTGTATTTGGTAGCCGGGGTAGGATTGGCTGCTTTTCTGATTGGCTTAGCTGGCGATATTAGTGTCCTTCTGCGCACGCTCGCTGAAAAATCAGCCATCTCTTCGGGCTTGCGCGATGAATTGGCCTGGTATACGGCTTCTTTGATTGCAGGGTTGCCGGTATGGCTTATTCCCTGGCAGAAATCACAATCTGCTGCTGAAGACAGTCCGTCTCGTGCCGACGAGCGGCGTTCATTGGCGCGCCGCATTTATCTCTATTTCTACCTGTTTCTGGCAGCGATGACGATGCTTTCCAGCGCCATCTACATTGTGTCGCAGGTGGTTGAACTGATATTGGGCAGCCGCAATGCCGATTATTTGCTCAGCGATCTGGGACAGGCAATTGCCTTTACGCTGATCGCAGTTGGGGTGTGGGCTTACCATTGGTCAATCTTGCAGGCAGACGGCCGTTTCCTGCAGCAAGCCGAAACACAACAGCTAAAGGCGCTGCGCGTCGCCGTTTTGGATGATGGTGCGAATGGGATGGGCGCGGCAATTTGTAACAATCTGACTCGTGAACTGCCCCAAGTTACGTTACAGCAATATAATTTACGGACGAACGAACCCACCGAATCAACAGAACAACCGCCTTTGGTTGAAGTGCTGGCAGAAGCCGACGTGATCATTGGCCCTTGGACGATGGTTGTTGAAAAAGAGGTGGGTGAAGAGGTGGTCACGGCCGTTGCCACCAGCCCTGCGCAAAAACTGCTCATTCCTGTTCAGGAAAAAGATTGGCATTGGGTTGGTATTTCTCGCATGAACGCTGAAAAAGCTGTGGAGGAAACGATTCACGCCGTCAAACAAATAGCAGCAGGGGAGAAAGTGACACAAAAGCGGTCGCTTGGGGCAGGGTCAATCATTGCCATTATAATTGCTATTCTGCTTGTGCTCTTCGCCGTTATTCCCTTCATCATCTATTTGATATCAGAGGTACTTTAGCATTATCCACATTTTCCCGGAAGCTTGTAAGATCGGTGCTTCCAAGAGGTCACAAACCAGTTTCGTGGAAAATAATTGATTGGGTTAGAAACGGCCGTTTCCAACCCAATCCCTCAAATCTTCCTCATTCCCAATATGCTCACCATCCCCAAAAATTTGCGGAATCGAGCGACTGCGCGGCAAACGTTTAGAAAAATCCTGCATGTTTGCAGCGTCAGCTATGTTATGTTCAATGAATAGAATCTCATTTTTATAGGAATGCGGTTGGCATCTTGCAGCATCTCCATCACGCTTTCTGTAAAAACTTTCCCTAACTTAGGTGTATGACCAAACACTTTAAAAATGTTCAGCAACATTTCAAAGCGTTCTTCTGCATCATTATAAAACGCATTCGTTAAGGGATCAGCCTGACTTCGTCCGACATAGGAAACAGTCATTTTAACCAGCAAAAGATTGTGTTTGTTTTTGTAGGCTTGATAGAGGCTGCTTTTGGAGATATTCATGCCTTGCAGCAGGTCATGCATCGAGGTGGCATCATATCCCTTTTCCCAGAATATGATCATAGCTTTGTCGAGAACTGTGTCTGGATCATATTCCAGTGGCCGACCAATTTTCATAAAAGTTGTTTTAGGACGGATCGGTCCAAAAGTCAATCGCAACCAATCTTGCATTAATGCGTAATCAGATCATAGAATCTTAAGTAGAGGATTATCCCAATCTTATCAACATAAAAAGGGATTGGATTATGGCATCAGACACCGGTTGGCGACCTTCACAAGATAGACTTTCTGACATTGGCTGTGGATTATCATTATTTGCCAGCTTTTTGGTTTTCCTTTTGGCGGGGCGATTGCCTTTTCAAATGCGCGTCTTGTTGAGCATTGGCGTTATTGCGCTTATATTTGTAATCATACTCACTATCCGCGAGAAAAATGAAAATTCATTTGAAAAAGTGGTTCAGGTGGACCCTGCTGCTGCTGCACAGGTCATTGAAGAAGTACTCAATGCCAAAAAATTTCCATTTGAAAAAGATCGTCACGGTACGCATTTGCACTTCATTCTCATTAGCGAGGGTGTAGAATTGATTCTGACTCCTCATGATCCACAAGGTCGGAATCACGATTCAGCTAAAGCTCCCGAATCTATTTTCAAAATCCGTGCATCTAGCCCTGAAAATGAGCCACTGGTGAGCAGCTTGATGCAAAAACTGGATGATGCCTTTTCGGTGAAAGAGCTATAAATTGCCGCCTTTTCCCGACTAATTCATCTGATTTGTTAGAAATTTGTACCCCGTTGTCGCTAAATTATCCTGTTCTTGTCATTTAATTATCATATTTCATTCACATTGTTGATTCATAATGAGCCAGGTGTTATGGCTTTCTCACGCAAGCAGATTGCGATGTTTTGACGTTGCACTCTATAAAAGGAGAGTTATCCATGCAAAAAACCTCAACTCGGCGCGACTTTTTGCGCCAATTTATTCCTCCGGTCGATGTGAGCGAGAAAAAGAAGATGGTAACGGCCGTTACCCGCAGCACCACCCTCACTACCGCACAAGAAGCCTCACGCTTTCTGGCACAAGCAACCCTCGGAGCCGATCTGGCACTGATTCAACAAGTTGCTGCCACCGGCATCGAACCGTGGATTGACCAGCAATTTGCGTTACCTCAAACCCAGGTTTTAGATTATTTGTACACCAATCTTTATGATGAAGCCGATATTGGTACAGAAAGCGCTGATCAACCGCTGTTTCGTTATGCACTCTGGACGATGATCATGAGTGGCAGCGACCTGCTGCGACAGCGCGTGGCGTTAGCGCTAAGCGAAATTTTTGTGATTTCCACTGAAAAAGATGAAATCTATAATTCCGGAAACGGTGCGGCCGATTGGTGCGATATGCTGCTCAAAAACGCATTTGGCAACTTCCGTGATTTGTTGCAAGATGTGACGCTGCATCCGCTGATGGGTTTTTATCTCAGCCACGCTGGCAACCGCAAAACAGATGAGTCGTTGAATCGGTTTCCAGATGAAAATTACGCCCGCGAAATCAAACAACTTTTTACCATCGGTCTTTTTTTGCTCAATGAGGATGGTACTCAAATTCTGGATAGTGAAGGTCAGCCAATTTCGACCTATGACAACAGTCATATTACCGAATTTGCCAAGATTTTCACAGGTCTCCAATTTGATTTTGATGGCGATCCGCATGTAGATTGGCCGAACCCTGGTTTTAATAGCGGCTGGTTGAATTCGTATACGGCCGTTCGCCCCCTAAAAATGTGGGATGAAGAGCACGAACCCGGCCCAAAAACGCTGCTCAATGGTTACGTTGTTCCCGCCGCACAAACTGGGATGCAGGATGTGAATAATGCACTTGATCACCTGTTTAATCATCCAAACGTAGGGCCATTTGTAGGACGGCAGCTTATTCAGCGGTTGGTAAAGTCGAATCCGTCACCGGCGTATATTGGGCGGGTAACGGCCGTTTTCAATAACAACGGCTCCGGCATACGTGGTGACATGAAAGCAGTCATCAAAGCCATTCTACTCGACGATGAAGCCCGCAATCCAGCATTTATCAGCGATCCAAACAATGGCAAGCTGCGTGAGCCATTCTTCCGTTTTACGCAAATGGTGCGAGCCTTTCACTTCTCCAATCCGCAAAACAAGTTTTGGGATGCCGGTTGGGGAGCAGAAGGCAATCTGCGTCAATTCATGTTCAATCCCCCCAGCGTTTTCAACTTCTTTTCACCCACTTATCGTCCCCCAGGTCCAATGGGTACGGCTGGATTGGTTGGCCCAGAATTTCAGCTGCTGAACAGCTACACCAGCATTTCGACGATCAATTTCTGGTATTCAAGATTGGAATGGGGCTATGTGATTGATTTGCCTGATAGTGAGAAGGTCATAAAGGGACAAACCTATGATCTTGATCAACCAGAACCAGACCTCACTTACGAACTGACGCTGCTCAACAACATCACCGACCTCATCGATTATCTTGATTTGCTGCTGACGTATGGCACATTGTCCACAGAGATGCGTGGGATTATTGAAACGGCCGTTTCCGACTACGCCGCCACCGCCCCCGACGACGACAAATCAATCGTCAAATTCGCCATCTTCCTCTTCATGCTCTGCCCAGAATACGCAATCCAAGTCTAGCAGATAGCTGATACCTGACAGCTATTTCCAAAGGAAAATCATGACCAATAAAACAAACCGAAGACAATTTCTCGGCCAAGCAAGCTGTGCTGCTGTTGGCTCTGCCTCACTATTTTCTACGTTAATGAATTTACGAATGACCAACTCTGCTGCGGCTGAAGCCCCCTCTAAATCAGCAACAAACCTTGCTGCCGCAGACGATTATCAGGCACTCGTTTGCATCTTTTTGGCTGGCGGCAACGATTCATTCAACATGCTCGTGCCTCGTAGCCCCAGCACATACAACGAATACGCCACCATTCGCGCTGATCTTGCGCTGCCCAAAGGGGATTTGCTGCCCATCACCCAAACAGATGGCGATGGCCTTCTTTATGGCGTCCATCCATCTATGCCCGAGGTGGCACAGCTTTTCGATGATGGTTATTTGACCTTTGTTGCCAATGTCGGCACACTGGTTGAACCGACCACGTTAGCAGGAATCGAATCAGGACTCGCCAATTTGCCGCTTGGTCTCTATTCACACAGCGACCAGATTATGCACTGGCAAACCTCGGTACCCGACAAACGCACTGGCTTTGGCTGGGGCGGACGCACGGCCGATTTACTCCATTCACTTAACAACAACGACACCATCTCCATGAACATCTCACTCTCCGGCACAAACCTTTTCCAAACCGGCACAACCCTCACCGAATACAGCATCGTGCCGTGGGACAACGGAGCCATCCAGATTTACGGGCATGATGATGTTTGGTGGTCGCGCCATATCCTCCAAAATGCGGCAATCGAATCGATGCTTGACCTTGAATATCAAAACCTGTTTGACCAAACGTTTGCCAACACAACTCGCGCTGCCATTGATGGTGCTGACCTGTTTGCTTCAGCAATCGAAAATGCACCACTGTTGACAACCCAATTTTCTGACAACGATTTGTCAAACAGTCTAGCGATGGTTGCTAGAACTATTGCAGCTCGTCAATCACTTGGCTTTCGTCGGCAAACCTTTTTTGTGCTGCTGGGTGGTTGGGATCATCATGATGAGGTGCTGAACAGCCAAATGGCGATGCTGTCGGTGGTAAGCAAAGGGATGAAAGAGTTTAACGATGCCATGATTGAGCTGGGGATTCACAGAAAAGTGACGACCTTTACCGCCAGTGATTTCGGGCGCACATTGACCTCAAACGGACAAGGGTCTGATCATGCCTGGGGGGGCAATCATATAGTGATGGGTGGTTCTGTCAAAGGGGGTAGGATTTACGGCACCTACCCGGCACTGTACGAAGATAATCCGCTGGACACAGGACGCGGGCGATTGATTCCCACGACATCATGTGATGAATATTTTGCAGAACTGGCGCTCTGGTTTGGTGTAGACCCAACTGATTTGGATATGGTGTTCCCTAATATCGGCCGTTTTTACGATACAACTTCGGAACAAAAACCTGTTGGCTTTTTGAGTCCGGCAATCCTTCCGTATCAGGTGCATTTGCCCTTGGTGAGTCGATAAAGGAAAACGGCCGTTTCGATGAGAAACGGCCGTTTAATAAACTCACTTACTTAATTTCCTCAAACTGGTGCGTTAAACTAAATTGAATGTGGCCCACAATGGCCTGCACTTTGCTTTCAAACTTTGCTTTACGTTCTGCCCACACTTTCTGCCGCCGAATTGTGGCCATTTTTCGTTCCATTTCCAACTGCCGATTCAATCCTTGCCATACATCATGCCAATTTTCGTCCATCGCTTACCTCCAGGTATCTCATGTCAACTCGTTATGAATGATTGGAGGATAACGGCCGTTTGTGACACCAACGTGACAAAACTTAACTATCCAACGAAATGGACGGCCAACGCTGAAATCCCGCTTGCTCAAAATGAGGATCAAACGTAAATGCCGTCCACAAACTGCGCTGCTGCATCAAAACAAAGCTCGTGCAGTCCGTAAACGCCCATTCTTTATCCTTGTAATCTTGCAGCATATCCCATGCAGATAGCCAAGTGCCTTGTTCTATAAAAATAAGTGTCAGGTAATCTGTTGACAGAACCCAACGTCCAAATCGAAGAGCAACTTGTCTACCGCAACGGTACAAAAAATGCGTAATCGTTTCATCAAAAACATAGTCGCTTGTCACCAAATTAAGCGGTTGTTTGCGAAGCGTCCCCCACGTTTGAGATGCAACTACATGATATTTATCACTTCTGTCGAAAAGTGAAATCCAGCCACTCGTATCTACAAATAGATTCATTCTTTTTCATCCGGTTCTGGATCCCAATCACGGGCGTAAATGTATTTGTCATGATTTACAGAGCCATCAGTTATGCCACTTTCACCTATACCAATCAGATCCCAGATTGGATCATCATCCGCTAGAATATGCCCTTCCTCCGGTTCTTTTTTAACCACATATTGTGCGAGCGCTTCACGAATTTGAGTTGCCATTGTAACCCCTTTATCAGAGGCATGCGCTTTGAGCGCTTCATAAATATCACGCGGTAAATAAACTTGTGTCCGCACCATTTTTTCAGCCATAAGATTTCCTCGCCAATTAGATGTATGCTGTATACATCTAATTGAAAATTGTGTCAATCTGTCATAATTTATCTGCCCGATTTGTTATCAAGCTATCAAGATGCGCCACAAATTTCGTTACCATTAGCCCATTTTGGCGCACACCATCACGACGACGAAGTGAAACAACGCCATCTTTGACTTCTTGATCGCCCACAATCAGCATGAACGGCACCTTCATCAACTGCGCATTGCGAATTTTGGCATTCATGCGCTCTCCGCCAACCATCGCTTGCACACGTACACCGGCATTCTTGAGCTGTGCTACGACTTGCAAGGCGTATTCGTTGTGCTGATCCGTAATCGGAATCACGCGCACTTGCTCTGGCGACAGCCACACTGGAAACTTGCCCGCATAATGCTCGATCAAAAAGCCTACAA
>QQUD01000709.1 GCA_008501785.1 Chloroflexota bacterium | reverse complement strand
CACAACGCGCACAACACGCGGATTAGTGCGTTCTTGAATGCGTTTGATGACGCCGCCCTTCCCGGCTGCATCACGCCCTTCAAAGACGATGACAACACGTAATCCCTTTTCTTTTGCCCAATATTGAAGTTTGACAAACTCTTCTTGCAGATGCAGCAGTTCCTCTTCATAGAATGCACGCTTTAATTTACCGTTTTTCCTAAGGTACGACTGCTCCTTTTCCTTCTCTTTTACCTTCTTTGCTTCTTTCATTTCCTTTTTCCCTTCAGGAGCGCCATTTGGGGAAGTTGGTGCTTCTGTTTGCGTTTCTTGCGACATAACCTGAACTCCTCTCTGATTGCGAACACCACGAACTTTGACAAAACGTTCTATATATCATATAGGGTCAGGAGGAGAAGTCAAATCAAAATTTCTTGAGTCGGTGTGCGGCTAAAATGGTGATGTCGTCGTACTGTCCCGCAATGCCAATGTGGTCGCGAACGGCCGTTTCAATCTTCAATAACAGCGCGTTTGCATCCTGATTTTCGGACTTCAATATTGCTAACAAACGCTGTCGGCTAAACATTTCACCTTGTGGATTTCGAGCTTCGGTAATGCCGTCTGTATAAGTTAGTAGAATTTCATTGTGGAAAATTTCAATTTCCGAGACAGCAAACCGAGCATCTATAGAAAGTCCCAATGCTGGACCCGTTGGCTGTAAAAATCGCATACGACCCGTTTTCAAATTGTAAATAACGGGGGGATTGTGGCCACAGTTAATGTACATCAGTCGGCCAGAAGCAGGGTCTAACATGCCATAAAAAAGGGTGGCAAAAAGATGAGATTCCATATGGTTTTGACTGATGTAGTAATTGGTTAAACCAATAGCGTCGGTGAGTGTTTTTACGTCTTCATGGTGAAACGGCCGTTCTGGGGCCATTGACGTTTGCGCTGTAGACAAGACACTCCCTCCAAACCGTTTCCGATCATAATAATCATTACGCTGCCCATACGCACGAATTAACGTCCGAATCAGCGACATGAAAAGCGCCGCTGCCATCCCCTTATCACACACGTCAGAAATCACCAGCCCGATTTTATTGCGCCGCATCGAAAATACATCGTAAAAATCACCGGCAACCTCTTGTGCTGGATGAAAATACGCAGCTAAATCCCAACCCGGTAGGTGTGGGAGCTGTTTGGGCAAAAACTCCATCTGCAAATTTCGGCCAATCTGCAACTCTCTCTCAAAATGCAAAACATCCTCATGCCGGTGTCTTAAAACAAGATTTTGCATCGCGACTGCTGCTTGCGCCGCCAAAGATTCCATCACTTGTTGATGATACAAGGTAAAAGATACAATTTCTTGTAAATCTGCATCATACGCATTTACAAGCTGTAAGACCCCCATTACTTCATGACTTTTTAATGGGACAATCAGGCAAGATTTAGACTGAAAATCAAAAACAGTATCAAATTGTGGAAGAGGTAAGGTATTAGAAATATCTTGGTATTCATAGATGTTTGGGATATTAGTGCTTTGTTTCGTCAGTGTCACCATAGTCGCAACATTTTGATTTGGCTCTCCATGGCCGTTTTGGAGCGAAAGCGTTTCGAGTGGGTGAGACTGCTTTTCTGCACCAATCCAACGCAGCCCCAAACGCTCATTGAGTAAAATAACAGGCTGTAATTCTTTGTTTTCAACACGCAGATACAAGATGCCCATTTCAGCGCGACAAATTGTGATTGCTTCTGACACAATCAAATATAAAAGCTGGTCTAAATCTGTTTCGCCAGACAATTTAATGCCTAATGGCAAAATAATTCGTTTTAAATCATCCGTTACGCGTTTCATCGCATTGAATGCGGCTAAAGAAGAAAGCACTTGCTTGAGAAGGTGTTGTTTTTCCAGATTTGCGACCACGCGATGCTGCAGAATATTTGGTTCGATTGGCAGCGGCAAAATATCAATCTCGCCAAAGGTAAGGCATTTAGCTACAAGATGCAGATCGTCAATTGCCGTTGTAATAATGACTGGTGTATGGCGTAAATTCATGGTTTGGCGCAGTTGATTGAGCACCAAAAACTCGTTTTGCATGGCCAATTGAACTTGAATAATGACGAGATCGACCGATTCATGGATCAATTTTTGCACAGCATCTTGCGGTGTTGTGGCAATTTCAATCGTATACCAACCCCATTGCTGCAATGGATTCACGACAGAAAGGCAGCGTGTAGCATCATCATCAATAACCAAAAGTTTGGCAAATTTCGAACTCATGAATTATTCCGTCGAAGGTAAATAACAAAGGTGCTGCGATTTAAAGAGGGCAGGCGCTCGTAATGAAAATGATCTACACTGGATAAAGCTAAAAATATACCTAACCCGCCTTCCTCCTTGAGGCTGGTTTCTGGTGAAACAGTCACCTCTTTACTACATGATATTTGTGATGGATTAAATGATTGTCCACTATCTTCCAATTGAATGACAACTTTGTTGATTTTGACATAACCTTGAATGGTCAGCTTGCCGGATATCCCCGCTTCTGTGTATCCATGCGTAATAATATTGGTGGCGATTTCATCAATGGCTAAACGCAGCCGGTAGGCATCCTTTGGGTTCAGATGAGCCAGTTTGGCAGCTTTCAGCACATAGTTTGTAATAAGCTCGAGAGAGTCAAGATTGCCGTGCACAGTGAGTGCTTTTAGGTCGTTTGCCATTTTACGAAGCTTCTCGACCTACCAAAATGAACAGGGAACGGGCACCAATTAGAAAATGTGTTTGGTTTTCTAACATCTTCTCCTTACCGGGTGAGAAAATATCATTGGGTGATGGCATGCTGGAATTGGCAAAGACATGCCATTTAGCATCCCCTCGTAGCTGCGGCAGTTCGAACATGTGGCTTTCCCAATGCATATTGAGTCCTACGTAAATATCATCATCATGAGGTGTGATGTGTTGTCCACAGAGCATAAAAGCGATGGCACGGCCGTTTTCCGACCAATCCTGCGCCCAAGATTGCACACCATGCCATGAAATCTCAGGAAAACCACTACCTACTACATCATGTCGCTGTGGGAAGTGGGGTTTGCGTAAAATGGGATGTGCTTTGCGAAAAGCAATGCAATATTTGAAAAATCGAAATAGATCTTCGTTTTGTTCTTTTTGGGACCAGTCAAACC
>QQUD01000771.1 GCA_008501785.1 Chloroflexota bacterium | reverse complement strand
ACTCCTCCTGACTTCAACAGGAACATACTTCATGCACAATACGCCATCAAAAATTCCACCCACAGTTGAGCTAGATGAGGCATACCGGCCTCAATATCACTTCTCACCCCTTGAAAACGGGCTGAATGATCCAAACGGGATGGTCTATTACGCAGGTGAATACCATTTGTTTTACCAATTTCACCCAAAAGATACAGTTTGGGGGGCGATGCATTGGGGCCACGCTGTCAGTACAGATTTAGTGAATTGGCAGCATTTGCCGATTGCCTTAGCACCCGATGAGCTGGGATACATCTACTCGGGCAGCGCTATCATTGATTGGCACAATACAGCCGGTTTCGGCAAAGAAGCAATGGTTGCCGCCTACACCTACCACAACCCAACCCATTCAAACCAAAACCAGGCCATCGCCAGCAGCACCGACAACGGGCGCACATGGATAAAATATGAAGGCAACCCAGTTATCGCCACACCGCCAAACCTAAAAAACTTCCGAGACCCTAAAGTGATTTGGTATGAATCGGGAGACGAGGTAGGCCATTGGGTGATGTTGTTAGCAGCAGGAAACGCTGTTTTGATTTACACATCACCCAATCTGAAAGAATGGCAGCCCAGCGGTCGTTTTGGATTTGGCTATGGCTCCACAACAGGCGTTTGGGAAACACCTGATTTGTTTCAGCTTCCAGTTGATGGCGGTCCTGAAACACGTTGGATATTATCAGTTGGGGTTGGGGATGGCGCACCCGCAGCAGGCAGCGGCACACAGTATTTTGTCGGGAACTTCGATGGAAAAACCTTCATCAGCGACAATCCAAAAGAGACTGTCTTGTGGGCTGATTGGGGAGCCGATTTTTATGCGGCTCAGTCGTGGAGTGATGTGCCAAACGGCCGTCGCATCTGGCTGGCGTGGATGAACAATTGGCAATATGCTAACATCATCCCTACATCAACGTGGCGCGGTTCGATGACGATTCCACGTGAATTAGGCTTGACTGAGACGGATGAGGGGATTCGGTTGGTGCAAACGGCCGTTTCCGAACTCACCCAACTGCGCAGCATCCAATATTCCTGGCAAGACCTAATCATCAACAACAACACCCTCCCCCTTTCCATGGTGCGCGGCGAAACATTAGAAATTATTGCCGAAATCGAACCGCCAATTGAGGCCAATAACCTGGGCATTCGGGTACGCGTGGGGGATGGCGAGGCAACGACTATTGGATACGCGCCTCAGAGCCAAACCCTGTACGTGGACCGTTCTCATGCGGGGCAAGCAGATTTTAATGACAGTTTTGCAAGCAACCATGTCACCCATCTAAAACCGGACAATGGCTTGATTCGGCTGCACATTTTTGTAGATAGATCGTCTGTTGAATTGTTTGCAAACGGTGGATTGGTTGTGTTTAGTGAGAAAATTTTCCCGAGTGGCGACAGTGTGGGCATTGAGTTGTTTGCGGAGGAAACGGCCGTTACCTTCCGCAGCCTCGACATTTACGAACTAAACGCCGCTAAATTCTTCACCGCACCGTCAGATAAGGAATAAGTAAAATGAAAAAAGTTTTCAGAATTATTAACCACAGATTTCGCAGATTTCACAGATTGTTTCTGGCTTAAATCTGCGTAAATCTGTGAAATCTGTGGATTGTTATTTCTTAATTCATTTTGCTGATCACTTAAAACATAAAGGCTAAAATCATGCTAAAAATTAAAGACAAATGGATATGGGATTTCTGGTTTGCGCAAGATGGACCCGACACCCATATTTTTTACCTACAAGCGCCACGCAATTTACCAGAAGAGGTGATGCGCCACTGGCATGTTTCTATTGGTCATGCCGTTTCACAAGATTTGGTCAATTGGGAAGTTTTGCCCGATGCGCTGCACCCTTCCCCCAAAAGCGAAGATGCCTGGGACAATGCTTCAACCTGGACCGGCAGCACCTTTCATCACAATGGCACCTGGTATCTGTTTTACACAGGCGCAAAGCACCAGGAAAAAGGTCTGATTCAACGCATTGGCGCAGCCACTTCCACGAACTTAATCGACTGGGAGAAGCATCCTGCAAATCCACTGATTGTGGCAGACCCACAATGGTATGAAATGCTGGAACTGGACATGTGGCATGATCATGCGTTTCGTGATCCGTGGATTTTTGAGTTGAACGGCCGTTTCCACGCCTTCATCACCGCCCGCAGCAACCAGGGCCACAAATCCGAACGCGCCGTCATCGCGCATGCCACTTCGGATGATTTAATTGAATGGGAAGTGGGGCCACCGGTTGCTGGGTCAACCGAGTTTGGGCATATGGAAGTGCCGCAGGTTGTAGAGATTAACGGCCGTTACTACCTCATCTTCTGCGTCGGCGTGAAAGAATATTCCGATGCCCGTCGCAACAATCCGAACGTTGAACAAGTGACCGGCACGCACTACATGGTCAGTGATCATCCACTCGGCCCCTACAAATTTTTGACCGACAAATTTTTACTCGGCGATGCTACTGGTACGCACTATGCAGGCAAAGTCATTCAAGACCCGAACGGAAACTGGGTGCTAATGACCTCACGCTCGTGGACAGGCGATGGCGGTTTTATTGGTGAAATTGCCGATCCGATACCGCTGCATGTCGCGCCGGATGGACAACTCCAGGTTGACTAATGGATTTAGTCTTTTGCCGCAATGACAATAACAGATGAGAGTAAACAACAGATTTTTCCAGAAAAATTCTGAATCTGTTTTATACTTAAATCTGTTGTTGCCAATTTCAGGAATCTTATGAACATGAAAACGGCCGTTTTAACCCTCACCGGCTTTGAAATTCAAGAAACCCCCATTCCCATCATCAACGACAACGAACTGCTCATCAAAACATTGGCCTGCGGCGTGTGCAGCGGCGATCTGTTTGTCTATCAAAATCGGGCCGATTTTGTAGCAACTTATAACCGACTGGGGCATGAAGCGAGTGGTGAAGTAATTGAAGTTGGGAGAAATGTAACGGCCGTTAAACCAGGCGACATCATAACTGCACTCGCCTTGCCAGCATACGCCGACTATTTTGTAGCATCCGCTGAAGGAGTGGTCAAGCTACCACAGGTCATAAATCCGACTTATGCCCTTGGAGAGGCAGTGGCTTGTTGCGTCCATGCGGCAAACCGTTTTGGTACAAAACCGGGCGACAAACTGGCGATTGTTGGTTGTGGGTTTATGGGGCTGATTTGTATGCAACTGGCAAAATATCAGGGAGCCAGCTTCATTTGTGCCATTGACCCGGTAGTCGAGCGACGAGAAATGAGTCAGCGACTGGGTGCTGATGTCGCCTACAATCCATTTGAAACGAAAAGTGACGCCATTTTAGCCGAACATGGAGAATTTGATATAGTTATTGAAGCGGCCGGGGTGCAGAGCGCAGTTGACTTGTGTACGGATTTGGTGGCACAACACGGCCGTATCATCCTCGTCGGCTACCATCAATCCAATAATGGCCTGCGCACCGTGAACATGGAGCGATGGAACTTCAAAGCAATTGACGTGATCAACGGGCATGTGCGTCGTCAGAACGAAAAAGTTGCAGCCATGCGCCAGGGAATGATGCTCATGCAGCAAGGTCACATCACCACCGAACCACTGGTAACTGTCTACGATTTTGACGAAATAGAACATGCTTTTCGTGATTTAACAAGGGGCACACCAGGATTGTTTAAAGCAGTCCTTCAAATGGAGAAAAAATGACAAAATTTCGTTGGGGTATTTTAGCAACAGGCAATATTGCAGGTAGCATGGCCCAAGCCTTGCACACCGTTGAAGACGCAGAATTGGTAGCCGTCGCCTCTCGGTCACAGGCATCGGCCGATAAATTTGGCGAAAAATGGAATGTCCCAAGACGATATGCAAGCTATGACGCGTTGGCTGCGGACCCTGATGTTGACATCATCTACATTGCCACGCCGCACAATCTACATTACGAAAATATGCGTCTGTGCCTTTCCGCCAGCAAACACGTTCTGTGTGAAAAACCAATGACATTAAATGCCGCTGAATCGGCACAATGCATTGCGTTTGCTCGTCAAAACAATTTGTTCTTGATGGAAGCCGTTTGGATGCGGTTTATCCCAGCAATCGCGCAGCTGCGCAAATGGTTGGCTGATGGTGTGATTGGTGATGTCCGTCTCATTCAGGCTGATTTTAATTTTAATTTACCCTTTGATCCGACACACCGGCTCTACAATCCAGAGCTAGGTGGCGGTGCGTTACTCGATTTGGGGATTTATCCACTTTCGTTCACAACAATGCTGCTTGGTTTCCCCAACGAGATACACGCACAGGCACAAATGAGCCAATCCGGTGTTGATGAACTGAATACGATGACCTTGATTTACGACAACAACATCTCTGCCCAACTAACCAGCGGCATGGTTATTAATAAACCCATTGAAGCATTTGTGATGGGCAGCAAAGGCACTATCAAAGTGCATAATCTCTTTTTCCGGCCTGATAAAATGACGCTGCACCTCAACGGTGAAGACCCCCAAACCCATACCATCCCTTACCTCGACAACGGCTACCCACACGAGGTCTTGGAAGTTCACAACTGCTTACGGGCTGGCAAACTAGAAAGCAACATCATGCCTCTCGACGAAACCCAACGCATGATGCAGCTTATGGACAATCTGCGCACTCAATGGGGTGTGAAATATCCCGGAGAGAATGAGAGGTGACCTTTTGCACAGAAGCAACGCTGGCTAAGCACACATAAAATAATCGTATTCTCTTTTCAACTTTATTTAGCAGCAGGTAACGTAAAAAAGAACTTTGCACCCTGACCCGATTGGCTTTCAACACCGACCGTGCCTCCGAGCTTTTCAACAATACGCTGCACGATTGACAGACCCAATCCATGCCCTTTTGCACGCGATTTGTGCAGGCGAGTAAATGGGGTAAACAGCTTGTCTTTTTCTTCTTCTGATAATCCAACGCCATTATCTTTAACCCAGAAACAATGAAACTCATCAGAATATGGAGAAGCTCCAAGTTCAATATGGGGCGGATTGCCACCATATTTGATCGCATTACTCAGATAATTGATCCAGATAATTTCAACCCAAGGTGCATGGCCCAATGCCAAAGGCCAGGAATTTGGAATCTTAATCTCAGCGTGATAACGAGCAATCATGTCAAATAATTGTGCGTGTACTTCATCAACTATCAAAACCATATCCAATGATTCGACATCAATGTGGTCTTCTCGCCGTAAGTGGGCGAGTAACAATAATTCATCAATAATGCGAATTGACTTTTGCCCCCCATTTTGAATATACCCTAAATATTCCTTTCGCTCATGATCGGGGAGTTGCTCCCATTGATTTATCACCATTTCACTAAAGGAAATGATATTGCTCAAAGGCGCTTTCAGATCGTGTGCCACCATATGCGCAAACGCTTCTAATTCAGAATTACTCGATTTAAGCTGCTCATTTGAAATTGCCAATTCTTGAACAACCGTTTCCAATTTCTTATTTACACGTTCAAGCCCTTCCTTTGCTTGAATCAATTCTTTTGTTCTCTCTTGCACCAACAATTCCAGGTTTTCATTCAGGTTTGCATTTTCAATTGCGACAGCAGCCTGATTGCCAAAAAATTCCAAAGGTATTATGTCGTCTTCAGAAAATCGGTCTGATTTTGCCCGATTCTCAAGATAAACAGCACCGATGATGCGGCTTTTTGTAATAAGCGGCATACATATTATTGACCGTAACTTCTTTTTTCTCACGCTGAGGGCATTGGCAAAATCTGGATCAGCTATCGCTTTGCGAATAACAATAGATTTTCCTGATTGAATAACTTTACTGAGAACTGTATGGCTAATAGGGTCTGCTTCGATAACTTGAACGTCCCCTTCAAAATGACGTTTGATGCAAATTTCAAAGGAGTTATCTGCTTTGATCAAAACGATATAGCCTCTTTCTGCTTTGACAAGGGAGAGTGCTTCATCAATTACAAAAGATAACAAGGGCAAAAGTGTTCGCATTTCTGCCAAATGTCGGCTAATTGCTAATAATCGCGATAAAAGCGCTTCCCCCCGCAGCTTATCTAAGGGCAATGATGGTTCAATCTTTTTCGATGTATCTACATCTTTTTTCTCAGCCAATCATACCCTCCAATACAAATGCGCTGCGACAACTATTGCCACAAACGGGTTATTCAGGTTTAAAGAAAGCTCTATATGATTATTTTTAATGGTTTGGTACAGATTGTCAATTGGTGATAACGGCCGTTTCTCCCCCCACCCTTTACAACCGCCCCAACCCTCGCCAACCCCGTTTCCGCCCTTCCAGACTACAACCTCATGGCTTGCAAAGCCAGCCCCTACAAACTCTTGAAAAGCCGACCAATTTCCCATTGCTCCGGTACACTTTCTAAAAAAGATTGTCGCCAAGCAGCATCCTCAATATTCTCAGCAAACGCTTGCAGCCGATGATAAGCAATCGTGAGCAACGGTGCGGCACGTTCATCATTTGATGCCTGCAAAAGCCTGTAGCAAATCAAATAGGCCCGAAATGGCGTTTCAGACTCCATTAGTGTTGGATTGTTTTCTAAATATGCCAAGGTAAGCATGAGGAACTCTTCGGAAAAAGTGCCATCTATTAAAAACCGTGACAAAGTAATTCCGGCCTGGCTAACGGCCGTTTCATGAAGTTCAGTTGTATCTCGCAAGCTGGCCAACGCGGCCTCATAATGTGCCAGCATCTGCTTATAATCACCCAACTGATAGGCAACCCAGGCCAATATATTCAGAACTGTCCCAACCCGTTCTTGATAATTTAGCTCTTTGTTGAGAGCTAACGTCGCTTCAAGCAATTTCTTGGATTGTTTATACTGTTGCTGTGCAACAAACCAATTCCCCAGGTAAACTAGTGTCCACCCTTCCCACCAGCGCCTGCCAATTTGTTGATGAATGGTCAAAGCCTTTTCCAAATAAGGCTTGGCTACGTTATATTGCCCAAGTCGATTGAAAAGCCCCCCCAAGTGCATTAAAATACCGGCTTCTAAATCTTTTGATTCTAGTTCTTGTGCAAGGGAAAGACTCCTTTCTAAATGACGCATTGCCTGATGATAAGCCCCTTTGCGATCCAGGAAGGTACTTCCGATGTTCATGAACCCGATTGTCTGTCCTAATTTATCACCCGTCTCTTCAGCAATTTTTATTTGTTGCTCAAAATAACCATAAGCCTCATCATACTGCTTTTGCCCATAGGCATGCGTTCCCAGATTATTGAGCATCTTGCCAATACCTGCTTTACTACCAATGCTTTGCTCAATTTCAAGGGCTTGCTCAAGATGTTTTTTTTCTTCGCTCGGTTTGCCCATGTCTGAATAAAGAATCGCCAAGCTATTGCGTGTTTTACTTTCCCCTTGCTTGTCACCAATCGTCTGGAAAATTTCTAAACTTTGTTCCAAATAGGTATGTGCTTCTTGAAAAGAAGTCAGATTTACGGCCGTTTGTCCCAAAGACCAGAGAGCAGTCGCTTCACCTTGTACATTCTCTAACTCTTGATGAATGACCAGGCTTTGTTTAAAGTAATCTGCTGCTTGTTCAAATTGTCCCCGTCTATCCGCAATGCCACCTAATTGTGCCAGCAATCTGGCTATCTCTCGACCGTTTTCAATTTGCTGTGCCAGTATCAACGCATGTTCAAAAGCCCCCACAGCCGCTTCATAATTGCCCTGTGCAGCTAAGGTTCGGCCATGGTGGCGATGCGCCCTTGTCAACAATAATTTATTATTGGCCAGATGTGCTTGGGAAACGGCCGTTTGTGTATACGCAATTGCAGCCGGAAAATCGCTAATCGTAATAGCATAGTTTGCCTGCCGCAGCGCAACCTCTGCTTGCTGTTCAGGCTGCCCAATTTTCTGAGCCAGGTCCGCCAGCATCTCTAAGTCTGCTTTTTGTGCCTCAGAACGCCCCATAAGCGCAAAAGTTTTTTCACGCGTCAACAATGCATCATAACGTTGTTCCAATTCTGCTGCATCCGTTAATTCAAATGTGATTGTCAAACAAATGAGTGCATCTTCATTGGCATATTGGCTGGCAGCGTAGATACCAGCCTGATACGCGAAGGTGCGCACCTTCTCCTGGTTTTTAGCTTGCCGCCAATGGTACATTAATTGGGCAGCATGTTGTGGATCGTTTGGATAGACCTGCTCAATTGCTTGAGCCACCCGTTGGTGATGCGCCTGCAATTTTTCAGCAGATATAGTTGCCAGCAGCCCATCACGAATCTTTGCATGTCTAAACTGCCAGATATCATCTTCAATTTCTAACACATAGGCATCCATGCAGGTGGACAACCAACGATCAGGCAAAATATTATCATTGAGTTGTTGCATCACATCGAGGTCCAACGTTCGTCCGGCAACAGCCGCTAACTGCAACAACTTTTGATCTGCCCCAAGAACAGTGTCCAGACGCCGTTCAACAATGGACTGAATGCCATCGGGCAAGAGGGTTTCAGGTAACGACATTTGCCCAATCTGGCTTAAACGGCCGATATCCTCAGCCAATGCCCGCACAACCTCAACAACAAAAAAGGCATTTCCTTCGGTCTCTCGCTGCAGCAGTTGCAAAATATCGGGTCGCTGCCCGATCTCGCCGAGCATGCCGGTGCTCAATTCAACCATGTCATCAGCCGTTAAGCGATTAAGGTGTAGGGTTTGCATTTCGGATAGTGTTCGTGTTAGTTCTGGTCGTTCGTCATCCCGATAAGTACCAATCAGCAGCAGAGGTTGTTGGTTTATTTGGTGGAGTAGATACGGAATTGGTGCAAGGCTGGCTTCTGCCCAATGGAGGTCTTCAAGGATGAGCAGTAACGGCCGTTTCACCAATTCAAACAGTTGTGCAATAGCTGAAAAAAGGCGAATTTGGGCGGGTTCATCCGCTAACGGTGGTGCCAAAGGAATGTCACGTCCTAACAAATCTGGGATGTCTGGTACAAGCGGCAACAAAACAGACGCAATCAGATCGGGCACGTCTGGCAACGCCAACAGCAAATGGCGCAATGGAGCAGACCATAGCTGATAGGGTAACCTGCCACCATCTTGTATTCCCTGCCCACGCAGCACCACAAATCCATCAACTAATGCCTTTGTGCGCAGCTCATTAATAAAACGAGTTTTACCCACGCCGCTCTCACCACCAATCAGCCAGGCAGAACCAAAGCTCATTTCCGCCCTCAACATCGCATCTTTTAGCTGCACCATTTCAGCTTCGCGCCCCACAAATTTGGCAGCTTGCAGATAGCTTTCACGAATGGCCGTCGTCTCAGGAGGAAGCGCTTGCCCCACCGCCGCTGCGAAGTCAGCGAGTGCTTCACTTGCGCTTTTGTACCTATCGCGGGGATCTTTTGCCAACAAACGGCCAATCACAGCTGCCAATCCTGAATAATCTGTTAGCCAACTGAAATCAGGTTTGTTATCGATCACTCGCAAAATAAATTCATGATCAACTGGTGCAAATGGATGATTACCCGCAAGCAATTGAAAGGCAATGACACCAACAGCATACAAATCTGCTGCTGCTGAAAAAGGTGCGTCATCATAAAGCTCTGGTGCCATATAAAGGTATGTACCGACAGACCTGCCCCCCTTACCCCCAGTAGCGGCCAATCCAAAGTCGAGTACGCGCACATGCCCATCTTGCACCAGCACATTCTCTGGTTTCAGGTCACGGTGTAGAATGTCACGCCGATGTAGATAAGCAAGCGCTTGTAGCACCTGTTGAATCAAGTCTATTTTGGCTTCAATTGAAAGACCTTGACCTGCTTCCCGTAGGTTTTGGGCTGGGGTAAGGTAATCCATTGTAAAGTAAGGTCGTTTCTCCACATCAAAGCCATAGTCGAGAACGCTGATGATGTACGGATGGCGCAGTCCGGCCAGGGTTTGGAATTCGTGCGCCAACGCCAGCCGCATGGCGCTATCGGTGGCATTGCTGGTCATATTCATCGAAATGTGCAGCATTTCGGGAGTGGTGACTTGTTTGAGAGCTACTGTGTTTCCGGTGAGGCGGTCGGTGGCTCGGAATACTTTGCCCATGCCGCCTTCGCCGAGGAGGGTGTGGAGGTGGTAACGGCCGTTAATCAAATCAACCATCGTGTTTACCTACCGCCTAACTGTATTTATTCACGCCAACATTTACGTAATCCATTCACCAAATTTTCTAACTGAATGGGCTTACTTACATAGTCATCCATACCTGCCGCTAAATATTCTTCCCGATCTCCTTTGAGTGCGTTGGCCGTCAGCGCAATAATACGGGGCTGCTGCTCGGGAGGGAAAATCTGGCGAATTTTGATAGTTGCCGTCACCCCATCCATTTCCGGCATTTGCACATCCATCAGAACGACATCATAGGGTTGTCGCTGCAAAGCATCAATCGCTTCTAATCCATTGGCCGCAATATCTGTACCGTACCCCATTCGTTCTAAAATCCGCTGAATGACTTTTTGATTGATAGCATTGTCTTCCGCTAAAAGAATCCGCAAGGGATGCTCCTGCCCCATTTGAGCATTGAATGGTGAAACGGCCGTTTGTTGGGACACCTCATTGTTAGTCACATTCGCAAAAAGATCTACCAGGGCATTTTGCAGCTGTGATGACCGTACAGGTTTGAGCAGGAATTTGTCAAAGAGAACGGCCGTTTCCTTGTTCTTTACTTCTCCCATCGACGTTAACAGCAAAATCGGCATAGCTGCTGCTGATGGGATGTCTCGAAAGCGTTTTGCCAACTCTTGTCCATCCATATCCGGCATTTGCATATCCACAATGGCCGCATCAAACATCTCTCCATTTTCCAATAACGTTAATGCACCTTGACCTGAAGGTACAATTCGAGTTATTGACTGCCAGGATTGCAAATAATGTTTAAGCACCAATCGATTAACGGCATTATCATCTACAGCTAAAATCCGCTTACCTGCCAATACAGTCTTGTCAATCTTCTTTTGCTCCGCATCCTTGCCTACTACCCGTTTTGCCGCAAAGGTAAAGCTAAATGTAGAGCCACGCCCACTTTCACTCTCTACCCACATTTCCCCACCCATTGCTTCCGCCAGACGCTTGCTGATAATCAAGCCTAAACCCGTTCCACCGTATTTGCGGGTCGTAGATGAATCTACCTGACTAAACGGGAGGAAAAGTTTGTTGATACGGTCATCAGGAACACCAATACCGGTATCGATAACCGAAATTCGGATACTATCCTTTGCTGTCGGCTCACTGTTGTTGGTAACTGATACAATCACCTCGCCGGTATCGGTAAACTTAACTGCATTATTCAGCAAATTTATGAGGATTTGACGTATGCGAGTCACATCACCCACAATCATCTCTGGAACGTGTTCATCGACAAACGATATGATTTCTAGCCCCTTATCATTCGCCCGTTTCGATACCAAATCAAGCGCATCCCCCACACATTGACGCAGGTTAAATGGAACTCCCTCAATCTCCAATTTACCAGCCTCAATCTTCGAGAAATCAAGAATATCGTTGATAATGGTTAACAAGCCATCTCCGCTTGTACTCAGCAGTTTCACAAATTCTTTCTGTTCATCACTAAGTTGTGTATCTGCCAGCAGGCTGGTTAAGCCAAGAATGGCATTAAGCGGAGTACGAATCTCATGACTCATATTTGCAACAAAGGTGCTTTTCGCCTTATTCGCTTTTTCCGCCTCGAGCTTTGAATGTGCCAATTCCTCATTCGCTTTCTTTAACTCTCTGGTCCTTTCCTCAACGCGAAATTCCAAATTCGTATATAAGCGAGCATTTTCGATAGAAACGGCCGCTTGATTAGCAAATAATTCTAATGGCCGCACATCTTGTTCACGAAACAACCCTTTTATCGAGCGATTTTCCACATAAATCGCGCCAATTGTCCGATTTTGGGTTACTAAAGGCACACACATCACCGAACGTAAATGATGAATAAACACACTCTTTGCTGTAAAAAAACGCAAATCAGTCATTGCATTCGATAAAACAAGCGGTTTCTGATTACTGACTACTTCATTGAGGATGGAATAGCTTATTTCGTCCTTGATATTGTCTGCATCCCCAATTTCAAAATGGCATTTTACTTTGAAATCCAATGCACCTGATTCATCGATTAAAACAATATATCCACGTTCGGCCTTAACTAATTGCAAAACTTCTTTCATGGCATACTGTAATAAAGTATCCAGGTTTCGTGTTTCGGCCATGGAACGACTGACAGCAATAACGTATTCCAGAAGAGTTTGTGGCTGATCATCCATAGTAAATTATTTTAAATTGATGCTATTTGTGACTGCAATGGGAAATGAAGTTGATTGGAGCTGGTTTGAGCTAAAAATAAGCTTCATTCTTACACCAATGGTCATATTCTACCCTAAAAGAAAGAAGGGGCGCAGTTAAAAA
>QQUD01000903.1 GCA_008501785.1 Chloroflexota bacterium | reverse complement strand
CACTTAAACTGAAACCATTTGCGCACGTTTTATCTGTCAAAAGATGTTGGTTTCAGTACTAGTCTACTCGAATCCACATACGGCGGCGAACAGTCTGGTAGCCTAATTCTTCATAAAATCCGATAGCACGGCCGTTTTGCTCCCACACATTTAGCTCAATCTCAGCAATGCCTTGGGATTGTGCCCACGCTTTGGCAGCGGCCATGAGCTGCTTGCCAATGCCTTGCCCACGATACGAGGCAGTAACGCCTATTTCATCAACATAGACGAATTTGCGCGGTTTGATGATGGGATCATCCGGGGTTTTAGAGATGTTGAGCAAGATTTGGCCGAGAATACGGCCGTTTTCCTCCGCCACCAGCAGCACCTTCTCTGGATTCTGCATAATCTCTTCAAACCAGGCCAGCGTTATCATCGGTTCAGCCAATTGAAATCGAGTCGGCAATAAGTCAACATGAAACTGCAGCTCTTCAAAAAAGAGTGCACCAGCATCTTCAAAATCATTGCCATTTGCCTCACGAATTGTCACTGTCATCTGTGTCGCTCCTCAAATAAAGGCCTCTAAAAGGCGATATTACCACTGTAACCGATGACAATCTACCTCAAAATTGTTTAATGACAAATGTCACTAGCAAATTTGGGAAAACAAGAGATACTGGCAAATGAAGGTTTATTAATTGGCAAGGGGAAAATGAGGATAAGGTGATGGAAAAACAACATATTGCAGCTATCATTCAACGAAGCACACAAGCATTTAAAGATCAAATTGCGCTGCGGCAAAAACAGCAAGATCAGTGGCAATCACGCAGTTATGCCGAATTAGGCAGTGACATTCGCACCGTAGCTAGAGCTTTATTAGCGCTAGACGTACAACCTGGAGATCGAATTGGCATCTTCTCCCAAAATCGTCCAAAATGGACATACGCTGATTTAGGCACATTGACAGTTCGGGGTGTTGTGGTGCCGATTTATGCTACCAACACAGCCCAGCAAGCCGCTTATATCATCAACGAAACTGAAATGAATGTCCTATTCGTGGATAGTCAGGAAAACTACGACAAAGTTCAGTCACTCCGCGAACAATTCCCCAATTTAACTACAGTCATTGTTTTTAATAGCGGTGTCACAATTGATGAATCAAATTCACAATTATTCGACACCTTTTTGCAAACTGGCAAATCGTCAGAACAAGATGATCAACTGGCAGCACGTCTCACCGAAGCACAGTCAGACGATTTGGCAACCATCATTTACACTTCGGGTACAACTGGCGAACCTAAAGGGGCCATGTTGACCCATGCAAACCTGTACCATCAATTTTTAGCGCTAGACAGCGAATTCAAGGTCGGTCCTGGTGATCGTTCACTTTGCTTTTTACCTTTGAGCCATGTTTACGAGCGTGTCTGGTCTTATTATGTGTATCGGGTTGGTGCAGAAAACAATTATTTATCAAACCCTCGAGCCGTGATCGACACGATGCAAGAGATTAAACCAACGGTGATGGTGAGTGTGCCGCGTTTGTATGAAAAGGTATATGCAGCGGTTCACAATGGGCTAGAAAGCGGCTCAGCTTTAAAGAAAAAGCTGTTTCACTGGGCAATTGATGTCGGCTCAGCTTACCAATACCTGCTGAAGGATAAAAAACCGGTTGGTGCCTTATTAAAATTGAAGCACGGGCTGGCAGATAAGCTGGTTTTGAGTAAAGTGCGGGAAGCAGTTGGGGGGTCTAAAAACTTTTTCTCTGCCGGTGGTGCTCCTTTAGCTCAGGTTATTGAAGAGTTCTTTTTTGCAACGGGGCTGTTGGTTTGTCAGGGATATGGATTGACGGAATGTTCCCCGATGGTCTCATTTAACACGCCCAATGCGTTTAAATTTGGCACAGTTGGCAAGCTGGTTCCTAATTGTGAAGTGAAGATTACTGATGATGGCGAAATTTTGGTGAAGGGACCGAATGTAATGCAGGGGTATTTTAAAAAAGAGAAAGAAACGGCCGTTTCTATCAAAGATGGCTGGTTCTATACTGGTGACATCGGCGAATTCGACAAAGACGGCTTTTTGCGCATCACAGACCGCATCAAAAACCTGATCATTACCTCTGGAGGCAAGAATATCGCCCCGCAGCGCATCGAGACCGTTGTCTCCAAAGATCATTTCATTGAGCAATTCATCGCCATTGGTGACCGCCGCAAATATATTAGTGCGCTGATCGTGCCCAACTTTGCCGCGTTAGAAGAGTTTGCCAAATCAGAAAAGATACCCGTTGCCACAATGGAAGCATTAATACAACATCCAAAAGTTGTTGCCTTTTACCAGGCGCGTATCGATGCACATTCCGAAGAGCTTGCCGAATATGAACGCATCAAGAGATTCACATTGCTTTCGGCTCCATTTGTGCAAGAAACAGGCGAACTAACCCCAACGCAAAAAATCAAGCGCAAAGTCGTTGCCGAAAATTATAAAGCGCTGATCGATGCCATGTACCCTGAAGAGAACTTACCGTAATAGTACAAATTCAAAAAAGGCTATGTGTTTAGCATCCCCATTGAAGTTTGATTTGTAGAGTGGTCCAATCTCGTAACAAATTGAAAAATAAGTACTGGTATTGGTAGGGGCGCACCCTACACGAATACCAGTGTTAATTTGTTAATCTTCAAGATTGGACTAATCTCGCCAAGTAAAAAGCGAACAAACCCTGAGAGGGGGACAAGACGTGCCCTCTCTCATCAAGAACCATGAAGCCGTTAATTATTAATTGTTGATTGTTATTTGTTGATTGTTAATGGGGGAAACGGCCGTATTCTGAAACTCTCCTTCTTATCCAAACGTTGAGGGCAACCATAAGAGTACGCTCCTCTGTTCGTGTCAACCCTTTGAACTACTTTAGAATCATAGAACCATTTAATGCTCTGCAATCCTGTAACAACTTGATATAATATTTTAGTCACGGTCAAAAAATACAGGTCCAGGAGGTCGCGTGCCCCAAAAAGCCAAAGTTATTGATGAATTATTGCGGGTGAATCAACTGATAACAGCACTAAGCCGAGTCGCTGCACGCATTGACGCGGCGTGTTCACCTCAAGAGGTCACAGAAACCTTGGGGGGGGGGGAACTCAACCAAATGGATATAATCTGTTTCGTTGGTTTGAATGATCCTGAAAAACGCTCACTTAC
>QQUD01000814.1 GCA_008501785.1 Chloroflexota bacterium | reverse complement strand
CGTTGTCGATCAGGTTAGCACCAGCGGCAACAATTTTGCGCCAGAATGGCCCACGCCAAATTTGGGGCTTGAGCAGCGTGAAGGGGACTATGAAGAGATGTACACGGTGGTGATTGACACAGACGGCCGTTCTTACACCCATCACCCCGACAACTTCAACGAATATCAGCAGTTTGAAATCGGCAGCAGTTGGATTTTAGAAGTTAATACATTTAACATCATCCTTTCAGTCAGTCCAGCTAATTAAAAAACGCAGCCTTGTGGCTGCGTTTCCATGATTAACGATTACGACGGCCCTGCTTTTGGCGAGCCTTTTTCTTTTTCATGTCCATTTTAGCTTTTTTGCCTGCCTTTGCCTTTGCAGCACGGTGGACACGCACACGTTCTTTCTTTTTGCGGGTACGTTGGGGCGTTTTCTTGAGGGATTCTGCCATGGGTTTCTCCTTCTCTAAAGCAATTGTATAATTATCTTTTTAGTAAAAGTTGATAAGTCACAATTTAACTTGGGCCGACATACAACAAGTACATTAAATCATAATCTAACCCCAAAAGTCCAGTGACAAATGTCTATGCGTAAATATGAGGTTTGTCAAATGAGCATTTCAGCCAATCAGCTTGTCAGCTTGTCAGCTTTTTTTGCTGAAATGCTGAAATGCTGACTAGCTAACTAGCTTATGCGCTTGATGGAAAAGACGGCCGTTTCTTCGCCTTCAACCCCTCCACCCCAGCCATCATATCTTCATGAAAAAACCCTAACATCTCCAACGCCAGCGAATGATCAAAAATCGGGCCAGCTTGCAGCAGCCATTGGTTCAGCGCTCGCTTCGTGTATTTGATGGCATAGCGTGGACCAGACGCCAAATCCGTGGCCACATCCATCGCCTTTTGCAAAAGGTCATCATCCGGCACACAAAGGCTGACCAATCCCATGCGCTCTGCTTCTTTGCCACTGACAAAATCGCTGGTCATCAAATAATATTTCGACTTCGCCATCCCCACCAGCAGCGGCCAAATGATGGCCGCATGATCTCCAGCAGCCACGCCCATGCGTACATGTCCATCCGCTAATCGTGCATTTTCAGCCGCAATGCTAATATCAGCCAACAGTGCCACCACCAAACCAGCGCCCACAGCAGGACCATTAATCGCCGAAATAATCGGCTTACTGCATCTCAGCATGTTATAAACAAGGTCTCGCGCCTCATCGAGAATGCGAGCCACTTCTTCCATATTGCGGTACGCATTTTCTACCATGCCCAAGTCACCACCAGCGGAAAACGCACGTCCCGCACCCGTGACAACAGCCACATGCACCGTCGGATCACGATCAATCGTTTGCCACACGTCAACAAGCTCGGTGTGCAGCCGCTCGTTGGCAGCATTAAGCTTGTCAGGACGATTCAAAGTCATCCACAAAATATGCGGATCGCGGCGTTCAAATAAAACATGCTGAAAATCTGAATAATTCATTTGTCTGCTCCTGTGTAGCTCGTAGGACAAAACACTGTTTTGTCCGTGTCATTTGGTCAACACAGCTTCTTGAACTACGGGTTTTCATGCGCGGTGTGCCTGCCCTGCTCATGAAATCTCGTGATAAGAATTTAACGCAAAATTGCAAAGGGGCAAAGATGCAAAGGTGAGAAAAGAAAGTTGGATTCGTTGGATTCTAGCGTGAGGTGTGTGTCATGCCAAACGGAAGCGGGTATTATTTAATGAAATTAGCAGGTTAGGAGATGCGTATGGTCTTTGTGAGAATTGTGTCTGGACTGTTTGGATTATTTATCGTGATTGGAACGTTAATTTCGGCAATTAAGACGTTTATTTTGCCACGTGGGATCAATGTGTGGTTAACGGCCGTAACTTTCCGCACCATCTTCTTCTTCTTCCGCTTGCGGGTCAGAAACGCCTCCTACGAAAAACGAGACCATGTGATGGCATTGTTTGCGCCACTCACCTTGTTTTTCCTACCACTTGTTTTCCTGGTAATGGTCCTCATCGGCTACATGTTCATCTATTGGGCCATCAAACCTCAACCCATTTACGATATTTTCAAACTGAGCGGATCCTCTCTCCTCACGCTTGGTTATGCGTCAGTAGAACAACCTATTTTTAAAGTGCTCGAATTTTCAGAAGCAATCATTGGACTCGTACTCGTCGCCCTCTTAATTGCCTACCTGCCCACCATGTACGCCGCCTTCTCCAAACGCGAGTCCAATATTGCCTTACTCGATGGCTGGGCCAGTTCTCCACCTTCTGCGGTTGAATTCATCTCCCGCATTCATCGTAATGGCGAAATCGAAAATTTGCGTGATTTCTGGATGGAATGGCAGCGCTGGTTTGCCGATCTTGAGGAAAGTCACACCTCACTTTCAGCCCTCTCATTTTTTCGCTCACCCCAACCAAATCGCTCCTGGATTACCGCCGCCGGTGTTGTCATGGATTCCGCAGCCCTGTTGATCTCAACTATAGACGTGCCATGGGAACCACAAGCCGCGTTTTGCATTCGCAGTGGCTTCCTGGCATTGCGTCAAATCGCAGACTTGTTCAATATCTCACACAATTCCACACCCCAGCCAGGCGATCCCATCAGCATCAGTCGCATCGAGTTCGACGAGGTATGCGACATGCTTGTTTCACGAGGCGTGCCCTTAAAAGCAGATCGCGATCACGCTTGGCAAAATTTTGCGGGCTGGCGGGTAAACTATGACACAGTTCTACTCTCATTAGCCTCGCTTACCCTAGCTCCTTATGCGAAATGGGTGTCAGATAGATCAACCGTTTTACAACAATCAAAAATCAACAAGTTTTGATAGTACAAATTCATGGCAAAAAAGGTTGACACAACTTTAAATAGGTTGATAATCTATTATCCAATTGATGCTAAACTAGATGCTAAACAACCCTGCGAACAAGGGACCCCCGAAGTTTGAGAAAACCTTATGTGAAATAGAGTTATGCAAACTCTTAACTAAAAACCTCGGAGGTCTGAAAAGTAGCAGTACCGAAGGAAACTGAAATGGATTCATCAATCAGTCGAGTCGTTCGATCAAAAGAACAAGCCAGAGCTGGTTACAATCGTATGTCTCGCTGGTATGACATTATTGCTGGCAATACTGAAAAGAAATATCGTGACATTGGTCTGGAAAAGCTGAATGCCACTGCTGGTGAACGAATTTTGGAAATTGGATTTGGGACGGGGCATTGTTTGGTGGCATTGGGAACGGCCGTTTCCCCCACCGGCAGCGTGGATGGCATCGACATTTCCGATGGCATGGTCGCCATTTCAGAAGAACGAATCCGCCATGCTGGCCTGATAGATCGCGTCAATTTGCATCAAGGCGATGCAACCAAACTTCCATTTGAAGCAAACACCTTTGATGGTGTTTTCATGAGTTTCACACTGGAGCTTTTTGACACACCTGAAATCCCGCTTGTTTTAGAGCAGTGTTACAACGTCCTCCGCCCCGGCGGGCGAATTGCCATCGTTGCGCTGACCAAAAACGCTGGACTTCCCGTCAAAATTTATGAATGGTTCCACAAAAAAATGCCGGTTGCTGTCGATTGTCGCCCCATTTTAGCCCAATCTAACCTGACAGAAGCCGGTTTTACCGTCACAGATCTATCAACGCTTTCGATGTGGGGGCTACCCGTCGAAATTATCCTGGCAGAAAAGGCAAACACACATTGAAATACGCTTATATTGCCACAGGGGCAGCCAACATGTATTGCGGCAGTTGTATGCGAGACAACACGCTCGTTGCCACGATTAAATCGCTTGGACATGATATAACAATGCTCCCCCTCTACACGCCGCTGCGTGTAGATGAGGATAGTGTCAGCGAGAACCATGTGTTTTATGGCGGCATTAAATCCTATCTTTTACAACAATTCCCTCGTAAAACAGCATGGCGCGATGCTCTCATTCGATTATCTGGTTCACAATCACTCATTCGTTTATTACCTCACTTCGACATTGGCTCCGCCGTAGACCCCGCCCAAAACGCAGAGTTAACCCTCTCGATGCTGCGTGGTGAATATGGCAACCAAAAAAGCCTGCTGGATGAAGTTGTGCAATGGCTCACCACCACGCTCCAGCCTGATCTGGTACATATCACCAACACACTTATTTCCGGGCCTGTCCGGGCCATCAAACAAGCCTTAAACGTGCCCATCATTTGTGGATTGCATGGGGAAGATATTTTTATAGATGGCTTACCAGAACCCTATCGCAGTCAGGCTTTGGAATTAATTCGTGAAAATGCAGCATATATTGACCATTTTATCGCCATTAGCCAATATTACGCCGATTACTTCGGCAGCATAGTCGGCATCGATCCGGCAAAAACCTCGCTTGTGCGACCCGGCATTGCGCTGCAAGATTATCGCACTATTCCAGACGCTCCCATGACAACCGGCCCACTGACAATTGGCTATTTAGCACGAATATCACCTGAGAAAGGCCTGCACATTCTGGCCGATGCCTTTGTCAACCTGTGCAAATCTGGTGATTTTCCAGACTTACGTTTAAAGGTGGCAGGATACCTGAGTCGTGCCCACAAACCTTATGTGCAGGGAATTCAACGGCGACTCAAACAAGCGGGCGTTCATGATCAAGTAGAAATTATTGGGACTGTGGATCGGCAGCAAAAGCTGTCATTTTTTAGCAGTCTTGACGTTTTTTCACTGCCAACTATTTATCGCGATCCCAAAGGGTTGCCGGTATTAGAAGCATTGGCTAGTGGTGTGCCGGTTGTGCAGCCCAATCATGGTGCATTTCCAGAGCTAGTCAACGCCACCGGTGGCGGTTTGCTGCACAATCCTGAAGACTCAGTTGATTTGTCTGAAAAATTGGCAACTTTGCTGCATGATGCACAACTGCGGCAATCATTGAATCGGCGGGGGAGAACGGCCGTTTACAATCACTTTTCAGCCGAACGCATGGCAAATGAAACTGTTGATGTCTATCAGAAATTTGCACGGTAGTACAGGAGGCGTCCATGATAACTCGTATTAGGACATTTTTTGCACCACCAATTTTCGAAGACGACGAAGAAAAAACACGCATCGCCAGACTTTTAAACATCATTTTAATTACAGTGATGGCTCTGGTCATGGTATTCAGCGTACCCGCACTGTGGATGACGCCTGAATTCGGCCGTGTTTTAATCGAGTTAGTGCTTGCCGGTTGGGCGTTCGTGATGCTCATCCTCTTGCGGCGTGGGTACGTCCGATTAGCTGGCTTTCTTTTCTCCTTAACCCTGTGGGCAGTCGTTTCCTATGGCACCTATGAGGCTGGCGGGTTTCGCGGTTCAACAATGTCTGCATACTTCGGAATTATTCTGATTGCTGAACTACTGCTTGGTGCATGGTCAGGAGCGATTATCGGTATCCTTTCTATCATTGTTACCGGTTGGATGCTTATTGCAAGTGGGCGTGGCTGGTTCCCCCCTGCTGCTGAGTATGCCACGTTAACCACATTTTGGGTCGAATTTTCAACTGTCGTCGTCGGCGTGGTTGCCCTCACATCACTCGTGATCAACAGCTTAAAAAAGGCATTAGCACGCGCCCGCCACAATGAAAAAGAGTTAGCAAAAAAGGTTAAAGAAGTTGAAATATTGGCCAATAAAGCAATTGAGGCCAATGAATTTAAAACACAACTCATCGCTCGCGTCAGCCACGAATTGCGAACGCCACTCGGTGCTATCATGGGCATGTCCGAAATGCTACAACAAGAAATTTACGGCCCGATGCCACCGGCCCAAAAAGAAGTTACCGAGCGAATCGTCAACAATTCGCAAGCCTTGGAATATGTTTTTGCAGAGCTTCTTGATCAATCTCAAATTGATTCAGGCCAGCTTGTTTTAAAGAAAGATTTCTATTCTATCCGGCAAATTATTGAAACTGTTCACAACAACAATTTGATGAAAGCACAAAACAAAGGGTTGTCAATAAAAGTTGAAATCGATCCTAATTTGCCTACAATTATGGTTGGAGACGCGAGAAGAATCGAACAGATTGTGTCTAATCTTGCCATCAACGCTATTAAATTCACAAAATCTGGTCATATTCTTATTTCATCCTGTTATGTCGACAACGAGCATTGGGCATTACGCGTCGTTGATACAGGCATTGGCATTCCAGAAGATATGAAGCCCCACATATTCGAACCATTCCGTCAGGCAGATGAAAGCATTAAGCGAGAATATGGGGGGGTTGGGCTTGGTTTGTCGATTGTTAAGCAATTGGTGACAGCAATGAACGGCTCAATGAAGATAGAAAGCACGGTGGGAAAGGGTAGCAGTTTTACAGTGGTCTTTCCACTTCAGACAGCAGTTTCGGAAATCGAAGGACAATAATGGATAAAAAACCACTCGCACTGATTATTGAAGATAATGAAGACCAAAATTTAATTTTTACGACAGCCTTAGCAAACGCAGGTTTTGATACAATTTCCATTTCAGATGGTGCGGTTGCTCAACAAAAAATAAGTGAAACACCTGCGGATGTTATCGTTTTAGATTTGCATTTACCTAGCATTCATGGTGAAATCCTGCTCAAACAGATTCGAAAAAGTTCGCATTTATCAGAAGTGCGTATCATTCTAGCCACTGCCGACGGGGCGTTGGCATCTACCTTGAAATCTCAGGTAGACCTGGTTTTGTTGAAGCCGATTAGCTTTACACAGTTAAACAAACTGGCAAGTCGTTTTTTGAATCATCCTAAATCGGACGATGGAGATGAGGTGTAAGGGATTACGGCCGTTTCTCCTCACTCCTATCACAAGCCACAAAATCTCAGACAAATAATTTAATCTCCCTCTAAATACACTGTTTCAAAAGAGTTGTACACTATTTTCCCGGAAGCTATGAACACCAATAGCTCAAGCAAAACGACTTCGCAGCTTCCGGGAAAGTCGATAATCTTTTGTTACATAGTACTAAATAATGACTATCAACAGCTTTATTGTTGATCAATGAACGATAAGCCTCTATTTGTTTTCATCTGTAAAGACTCAATCTCTGTCAAACTAATCCTATATCCCTTAGCTGGCAATATAAAACACCCTTCAATCTTCCATAATCAGTTGACATGATCACGCGCATATGTTAATCTGTCGTTACCGATTCCGGGACCGGTAACGGGACCGGTAACGATTATTGATTAATCTACAAAATTATCGGATTGAAAATTATGGCAAATCAAAGCAGAGTCACGATTAAAGAAATAGCAAAAGAAGCTGGTGTCTCACGGCAAACGATTTCACGGGTCCTCAATAATCGTCCTGATGTATCAGAAAAGACACGCAAGCATATCAAAGAAATCATTGCCAAACGTAATTATCATCCCAGCAGCATTGCTCGCGGTATTGGCAAAGGACGCAGTTATATCCTGGGCGTTGTCAGTGCCAGTTTAGAAAATTATGGGCCATCCAATACGCTAATGGGTTTGGTAGAAAGAGCCAATCAATTAGAGTACACAATCATTTTACGCGTGATTCACAACCCAAAAGATTTTGATATCGACGCGCAACTACGCTATTTAATTACGCAACATGTGGATGGTATTGTTTGGGCATTGCCAGATATGGGTAACATCCGGGATGCCATTCTCCAAAAAATCAATCAGCTAACACTCCCCACCGTATTTGTCAATATGCATGCGCATCCTGATCTGATGGTTGTCGATTTCAATAATCAAAGTGGTGGCCAAATTGCTACCCAACATCTAATCGATCAAGGTTACAAAAATATTGGGATCATAACAGGTCCAATGGATTGGATGGTATCTCGCCACCGCTACCGGGGCTGGAAAAAAGCCCTTGAAATAGCAAGCCTTCCAACAAATGATCAGCAAGTTGTTGCAGGGGACTGGTCTTGCACCAGTGGAAAAGAAGGAATGCAACGTTTGCTAAAACAATTTTCAAAAATGGATGCGGTTTTTGCCTGCAATGACAGGATGGCACTTGGAGCAATGCGAATGGCGGGAAATTTAGGCATTCGCATTCCAAACGATTTAGCAATGGTTGGTTACGATGACATTCCTGAAGCAAATTTTTTCACCCCTTCCCTCACAACCATACGTCAAGACAACAAAGAGCCTGCTTTTTTGGCAGTAGATATGGTCAATAAATTAATTATTGAAGCAGAAGAAGATGAAAAAACGATCAAACCTGATACACATCTTTTCGCACCGCAATTAATTGTTCGAGAAAGTTCGGCCATAAAGTTGAATTGAATAGAAAAGGAATTGCTTGGCAGTCTTGAATTAAGATTTCACGAAACAGCTTTTTATCGGTTCGATTTTTATAACAAAAAATAAAGGAGCGTTCATCAACGGCTTGGTAGGTCCCAATGAACGCTCCACAC
Source organism: Chloroflexota bacterium (assembly GCA_008501785.1). The sequence continues at coordinate 4,095 of QQUD01000814.1, read as the reverse complement.
AGAAGCCAACGTTCCCAATTGGAGCATTTTCCATTTGGAATTTGTTAGCGCCTTTGACCATTATATCAACAAATTTAGGAGCCATCATGCATACAACATAAAGGAGGCAAATTATCGTTCAGAATTCTAATAAGTTAAAAAAAGAAGAATCATCAATTTCACAAACGTCTATCAACATCAAGTAAAGAGGAAGAAGATGAAAAATTATAAATTTAAGATCAATATATTGATATTAACAATCCTGCTTGCTGTCTTTTTAGCAGCATGTGGTGGAAATTCACAAAACCAAGAGTCTGATGCCGAAGATACAGCAGCAGTAGTTGAAGAAGCATCTCAAACAGAAACCAGCAATAATGCAGCAGACATTGTCGAAGAACCTGTAGAAGAGGTAGATAGCGCCCCATCAGGCAAATTATTGATTTGGCTCCAACAAGCCAATCAAGACGTGTGGGAACAGACTGTCCTGCCTGAATTTCAAGAAAAGTACCCAAATGTCGAGCTTGAATTTGTGAATTTTGGTCCAGAAGAAGTTGCGGCCCAAGTTGGTTTGGCAATACAAGGTGGCACTGGCGGACCAGATCTAGGCGTAACCCAGTATCGAGATTTACAATCGTTAATTGAATTGGGTGGGATCATGGATATCACAACTTTTATGCAGCCATATGCATCTGACTTCGATCCAGATATATTAGCTTATTGTGAAACGGAAGGGGCCATCTACTGCGTACCATGGGATATTGGACCGACTGTAACCTATTACCGTCGAGATATTTTTGAAGCTGCCGGATTGGCTTCTGATCCTGATTCAGTCAGCGAAATGGTCGCTACCTGGGATGCTTATCTTGAGACCTGCCTAACTATTAAAGAAGAAACAGGCTTGCCTTGTTTCCCTCAAAACAAAGCAAACAATCTTGGACTAATGGTCATTGATATGCTGTGGCAGCAAGGCATTGGGTTCTTTGACGAAAATGGCCAGGTCAAACTGGATGATCCGGCTGTCGTTGCTGCCGTAGAAAAATTAGGTGCTTTCTGGGAAGCTGAAGTAACCACAGACAGCCTGGATTGGACAGACCCATGGTATGCAGAATTGGCATCTGATATTGATAATGCTGATACGCCACCAGTCGCCACACTTGTGTACCCAGCCTGGATGGGTAATTTCTTTAAAACTTGGATTGCTGCTGAACAAGAAGGGAATTGGGGCGTTGCGCTGATGCCTGCGTGGGAAGAGGGCAGTGCCCGCGCTTCCATGGGTGGTGGCTCGGCTTATTTCATTCCTGCAGATAGCTCAAATCCTGAAGCTGCCTGGGCACTTATCGAATATATGAATCTTGATGTTGAAAATCAAGTGGCCCAATATGCTTATAGCGACTACTTCCCAGCACTGACCTCAAGTTACAATGATCCCATATTTTCTGAAGGAGACCCCTACTTTGGTGGTCAAACAATGCGCGCAACCTATGCAGAAGTTGCTCAAAATGTTCCATATGCATTTATATATGATTCTGAATACTACAACACCGCTGCTGGTGCTTTATCGACGGCTATTCAGAACTATGCGTTGGGGAATATGAGTGCTGAAGAAGCACTGCAAGAGGCAGCAGATGCTGTTCGCCTGGAAACAGGAACCCCATAAAGTCAAATTCATCAGATACGCAGCAGAGTGCGAGGCAAAAAAAACCTCGCACTCTGCTTTGAGGTGATTATGGTGGCAGTAAACGACACTTTACAAAGAGAAAAGAAACAAACGCCTTTACAAACTTTGGGAAAGCGAATTAAAGATGCCCGTTGGGGGTATGCTTTTATTTCTCCCTTTTATCTTTTATTCGCGGTTTTCAGCCTTTATCCGATGTTATTATCGATATATTTGAGTTTTACCAGATGGAAGGGGGTTGGGCCGATGGAATTCGCCGGTTTAATCAACTTTTCGTTAATTCCAAAGGATAAGATATTTTGGCAGTCAATGGGAAATGGCGTCATTCTCTTCTTTTTATATGTGCCAATTATGTTGCTGTTGGCCCTTGTGCTGGCAGTCATTTTAAATTCAGGTCGGGTAAAAGGATTTCGTTTCTTTCGCACAATCATCTTTTTGCCATTCATTACCAACATGGTTGCAGCAGGTTTTGCATTCCGAATATTGCTAGAGAGCCAAAATGGTTTGATTAATGCGATGCTTGGTGTCATTGGCCTGGCCGGTGTCCCCTGGTTAGAGAGTGTTTGGTGGGCACGTGTTTCTTTGAGCCTGTTAATTATTTGGGCCTGGCTTGGTTACAACATGGTCTTGATGTTGGCTGGCTTGCAAACCATTCCACATGATCTGACCGAAGCAGCGATGGTGGATGGTGCAACACCGATTCAAGCCTTTATGAGGATTACGGTTCCGCTGATGCAGCCGGTCATTTTATTTGCGCTAATTACCTCAACGATTGGCAGTTTTAGCTTGTTTGCTGAGGTAACAATTCTAACGGGCGGGGGACCAGTGAATGCAACCATTACACCGTTAGTCCGCATTTATAATGTGGCGTTTGGCAGTTATCAATATGGTTATGCTTCAGCATTGGCTTATACATTCTTTGCCCTCATCTTTATTCTGACTGTGTTCCAATTTCGTTTGAATCGTGAGCAAGTTTAGAACGGAGAGAATTTGATGACAATATCTCATGCAACACGCAAAAAAGCAATTGACATTGGCCTCTACATGATGCTGATTCTGATATCAATTTTCATGATTTTGCCATTTATTTGGATGCTCAGTACATCCTTTAAACTACCTGAAGATGTCTTCGGCTATCCAGTTAGATTCATTCCAGAAAACTTTACTCTCAGCAATTACAGCTACATATTTGAAGACCGTAATATGCTGCGAATTTTGGGGAACACGTTTTTTATAGCATTGGCAGGGGCTTTTCTCAGCCTGTTTTTTACATCTCTAGGAGGATATGGGTTTGCCAAGTTTGAGTTTCCGGCAAAAAAAGGGCTTTTTGCCTTTTTGTTAGCGACGATGATTATCCCAGGGGCTGTGATGATGGTTCCTTCGTTTGTGATTATGAGGGAATTTGGGTGGGTGGATACTTTTTGGCCGCTGATTGTGCCAGGTGCGGCCAACGCTTTTGGGATATTTTTTTTTCGACAATATATCTCAACGATTTCCAATGAATTAATGGATGCGGCTCGGATTGATGGAGCGTCTGAATTTGGGATTTATTGGCGCATCATTGCGCCTGTAATCAGGCCAGGCATGATCAGCTTGGGGTTAATATTTTTTATGGCTTCGTGGAACAATTATTTAGGTCCATTGATTTATTTAAAATCACCTGAAAAACATACGATTACGCTGGCAATCAACTCTATGACAGGAGGCGCTGGATTGACGGCTTGGGGAGAACAGATGGCGATGTCTGTTATTAGCTTAATTCCATTACTTATTATTTTCCTGGTATTTCAACGCCAGTTTTTGCACGGCATTACTGCCGGAGCAACAAAAGGTTAAGGGGGGATTGGATGAAGTTTTATTTTGGATCAGATTATTATCCAGAACATTGGCCCGAAGAACGATGGGCAGAAGATGCACGGCTTATGGCAGCGGCGGGAATGAATGTGGTGCGGATGGCTGAGTTTGCCTGGTCGTTGTTGGAACCGGAAGACGGCCGTTTTAATTTCACCTGGCTTGATCGAGCCATCGAAACAGTGTTTGCACAGGACATCCAAGTGGTGCTGGGCACACCTACCGCCTCTGCGCCACCCTGGCTCATGTCAAAGCGCAGCGATCTCTTTTTAGTGGGGAAAAATGGCGTGCGACAGACATTTGGTTTGCGCCGCGAATATTGTCCAAACAATCCACTGTATCGTCAGCATTCAGATCGAATTGTGAGCCAATTTGCTGATCATTATAAAAATAATCCGGCGGTTATTGGTTGGCAGATCGACAATGAATTTGGGGATCGTTGTTATTGTTCTATTTACCAAAGTGCTTTTCATGACTGGCTGCAAAAACGTTATGGAACATTGGATACCCTCAATAAAAAGTGGGGAACTATCTTTTGGAGTCATGTTTATACCGAGTGGTCCCAGATTCCTGTGCCGCTCGATACCATT
>QQUD01000053.1 GCA_008501785.1 Chloroflexota bacterium | reverse complement strand
GAATTATGGGTGAAAGAGGACCCTTTGATTTGGCCGCAATTTATACCCTGTTGATGTGTTGTTCTTGTCTTTAGTTTTCTCATGATTGGTTTGGGTGCTTTTGCAATTAGTAAAATTGTTAATATTGAGGTTTAGTTGTTTTGACCTGTTTAGATAACAGTGTGAGTAGCTTATGTCAACAACAGTTATTATAGTAATCGGCATTGTTGCCGTTGGAATTATGGCCTTTAGCGTGATTCTTTTGCGACGTGCTGAGGACGATCCATTGTTGTCGCGGATTGATGAGTTTGCGGCGCGTGAGGAAATTGCCTCTATTGAAGAGATCGAGCTTTCTATGCCGATCACGGATCGCATTTTTGTGCCAATTGCTCGCAGAATTAGTGGCTTCTTAATTCGGATGACACCGCAAACGACGTTGGAACGTACGACTCGTTTGCTAGAGCTTGCTGGTAATCCGCGCAATCTATCTGCTGCTAATTTTTTGTTAGTTCGAGCTGGTATGGCTGTCTTGATTGGGTTTGTGACATTTAATTTCATGGGCAGATTTGGGGATGCTCAAATTAATAAAAGATTGCTATATACTGTTGGCGCAATAGGACTTGGTTATTTCTTGCCTGTGATGCTGTTGCGTTCAATGGTAGACAGACGCAAAGACGCTGTTATCAAGAAACTTCCGGATGCACTTGATCTGATGACGATTTGTGTTGACGCAGGTCTAACTTTTAATGCTGCTATGCAAAGAGTAAGTGATAGATGGGAAGATCCGCTTTCTCTTGAGTTTGGGCGCGTGATTTATGAAATGCAATTAGGTAAATCGCGGCGTCAAGCGTTGAAAGACATGTCTGATCGTCTCGATGTGCCAGATGTGACAAGCTTTTTAGCGGCCGTTTTGCAGGCGGAACAACTTGGTGTTGGTATCGGAAAGGTGTTGCGCATTCAGTCAGAACAAATGCGTATGCGCCGACGGCAACGAGCAGAAGAGAAAGCACAACAAGCTCCTGTAAAAATGATGTTTCCGCTTGTGTTTTTGATTTTGCCAACGATTTTTGTCGTTTTGTTAGGGCCGGCTGGTTTTCAGATTCTACGTAATGATGCCCTTGGTGGGCTATAAATTGGAAGCGGTGATATTCTGAAAAATTTTAGCATTTGATTGCTGAAATGGATGTTTTGTTTTATTCACTACTTTAAAAAAGGCGTACTACCTTTGACTGATAAGGTCCGTAATTCGTCTGATTTAATGCATTTTCGAACAAGAAATGCATTCCATGCTATCTTCGATTTCTTGTTTCCCCCTGTTTGTGTTAATTGTGGCTGTGTAGGGAATTTATTGTGTGAGACGTGTCGCTGTCGTGTTCAGCGGTTGACAAGTCCGATATTTGTGGAGACAGATGTGGGAGAGAAACGGCCGTTAACACAAGCATGGGCAGCCACAAAATTCTTAGAGCCTATTCCAGAAATAATTCATAAATTCAAATATAATAGCAACTTTGCCCTGGCTGAACTTTTAGCTGAATTCATGGTTGATGCTTGGCAAAACTTCATTAATCAGCCAGTTGATCTAGTTATACCAATACCTTTGCACCATGAAAGAGAAAAGAAGCGAGGTTACAATCAGGCTGCATTGTTGGTAAACGCTTTTTGTAAGCAAGCTAATTTGAAGTCTGATTTGGAAAGTTTGCGCCGCGTTCGACACACCAATTCACAAGTGGGGTTGAGTGCAATGGCCAGACAAGTTAATGTGAACAGCGCATTCTGGGCAAACGCACGTGGCGTTTCTGGAAAGCGTATCTTATTGGTTGATGATGTTTTTACGACAGGAGCTACAATGACTGCTGCTGCCAGCGCCTTGCGTTGCGCAGGCACATTGGCCGTTATCGGGTTTTGCGTAGCTCGTGCCGAATCACACATTAACAGTTAGACTTACTATCTATTTTATGCTGAGGGAGAAATGCAGATGGAACTTTCAATCAAAAGCCGCAATATTGAGCTTACGACCCGGTTGCACAACTATGTAGAGAAAAAGGCGGGGCGTCTTGATCGGTATATGCCGAATTTGACCGAAGTTCGTGTAGATTTGTCTTCAGAAAAAACACGTAGCTCGGTTGAGAGACAGGTTGCACAGATTACAGTTCGTGACAATCGTGGCACCATTTTACGCGCAGAGGAGCGCAACGGCGATATGTTTGCTGCCGTTGATGCTGTTGTCGATAAATTATATCGTCAGATTCAGCGGTATCGTGGGAAACGTCGTCGTCGGTATCGGGGTAGTGGACAAAGTGAAGATTTTATGGGCGAACCATTACCCTTTGAGGAAGAAGTGGAAGATGAATCCATAGAACCATCTATTGTTCGTATGAAGAGATTTCCTATGCGTCCTATGTCCTCTGAAGAAGCACTTGACCAGATTGAGCTGTTGGGACATGATTTCTTTGTGTTTTATAATACAGAAGATAATGCGGTTAATGTCTTATATCGCAGACATGATCAGAATTACGGGTTGTTACAACCTGAGCTTGATTAAATTGCAAGATTAGGTGAGTGTTGTGTCACAGGTTTTGTTTGTTTGTACAGGGAACACATGTCGCTCGCCTGTAGCAGCCGCAGTTTTACAGCAGTGGTTGCAAGAAGCTGGTTACAGTGATTGGTCTGTTGGATCAGCAGGTACAAAAGCTGAAGAAGGACAAATCGCGGCAGTAAATAGTATTTCTATATTAGCAGAGCGCGGGATCGATTTAACGAAGCATCGATCCCGCGCTTTTAGTTTAGATTTTGTTATGCCATCAACATTGGTGCTTTGTATGGAGCAATCGCATGTTGAATGGATACAGCATCATTATCCTCAGCAATTTGATAAGGTATATTTGCTTAGTGAAATGAGCCATGACTCGTTTGGCGTAGCAGACCCATTTGGCGGATCGGTTGCAGATTATATACAAATGGTGGATGAGGTGACTTTGTTGATTGAGGCGGGATTGCAGAGGATAATTAAGGTTTTGGAAGAGGATAACGGCCGTTAACCCCACTGACCGTTAACTACATAAATTTAAAATTGAGGAGTAATAATGACCACTGAAAAAACGGCATGGATTGATGAAGAAATTGCAAACTTGAAGGATGCAGGATTATTTAATACCATCCGCACGATAGAATCGCCTATGGATGCCTGGGTAGAAATTGATGGTCGCCGGTTGTTGAATTTTTGTGCCAACAACTATTTGGGATTAGCAAATCACCTACGCATGAAAGATGCGGCTATAAAAGGTATCGTTGATTATGGTGTCGGACCTGGTGCTGTGCGTACGATTGCTGGTACGATGGGATTGCATATTGAACTGGAGAAACGTTTAGCTGAGTTCAAGCAGGCAGAAGCCTGTATTTCCTTCCAAGGCGGTTTTGCGGCTAATTTAGCCACAATTCCGGTCTTGGTAGGAAAAGGTGATGTTATTTTTTCGGATGAATTAAATCATGCCAGCATTATTGATGGATGCCGCTTGAGCCGTGCTAAGGTTGTGCGATATGCTCACAGCGATGTAGATGATTTGCGACGCAAGATTGAAGAAACAACCGAATACGGCCGTCGCCTGATCGTGACAGATGGTGTCTTTAGCATGGATGGTGACATTGCGCCATTAGACAAAATTTGTGATGTTGCCAACGAATATAACATCGTGTTGATGGTCGATGATGCACATGGTGAAGGCGTACTCGGAAATGGTGGACGTGGTATTGTGGATCATTTTGGGCTGCACGGCCGTGTTGATGTGGAGATTGGAACATTGAGTAAAGCCTTTGGCGTTGTGGGCGGTATGGTTGCTGGTAAACAAGTGATCATTGATTGGCTGCGGCAGCGAGGACGGCCGTTTTTATTCTCTAGCGCAATGACTGTCCCCGATGCAGCTGCTTGTATCGAAGCCGTCAATATCTTACAAGAGTCAACTGAACTGGTTGATCGCTTGTGGCAAAACGCCGAATTCTTTAAAAAAGAAATGCAATCGTTTGGTTTTGACACAGGACAAACACAAACGCCCATTGTGCCGGTCATGTTGGGAGAAGCACCATTGGCGCAGAAATTCAGCCGACGATTGTTTGAATCGGGTGTCTTTGCGATGGCTATTGGATTCCCAACGGTCCCCAGGGGTAAGGCGCGTATTCGAGTAATGAATTCAGCAGCCCACAGTCAATCAGATTTAGAAGAGGCTCTGAAAATATTTAAAACTGTTGGTGAAGAGTTAGGAGTTATATAAGACGACTGGATTGATAAAACAAAAATCCCGCCCAAAAGGCGGGTTTTTTTTATTGAAGAAGAATATTTCCATCCTTCTTTATTACTAATTGTGATAAAAATGTTTGTCTCAATTTGTCATTCGTTAGTAACTTTTGAAAAATTGCCGGGTATTGTTCGCCAATATCTTTGCCGCTGAGAGCATGTTCCACAACTTTAGGTAACCAAGAAAAGTCTGATTCCGATACCGGCAAAGAATCCCAACGAGATAATGGCATTAAATCTAAAAGCATATCTCCGGCTTCTGGCCAGGCATTTACTTCTATCAAAGTTCGTCTTAAAACAGCTATCTCCGTATGAAGAATTTGAGAATGGGTCCTTAAATCAAGGTCCGTCGTTGTTAATGTATCCATAAAAGCGCTCCTGCTCCTACTGAACGCTGCCTAGCATATTGCTAATGTCCTGTGTGCATTTTAATGTGACACCGCTTCAGTCATAGTTACTAAAATCGTAACAGAACGAAGTTAGTCCAGTTACTATAACAAAGAAGCAGGGTGCAACGGGATAGGAATCATAGGCTAGGACACACTATTTTATATGGTAAATGTTTGGCCCAATTCTGGGACTTGTACGTTTTTGAAACCTAATTGCTTTTGTAAAGAATCGGCGAAAGCAATAGATACCTCTTCTTCACCATGAACAATAAAGGTGTGTGTAGGTTTCTTTTTGAAATGGCCAGCCCATTCAAGCAGCTCGTTTTTGTCTGCGTGGGCGCTGAAGCCATTGATTTTTTCTACAGATGCTTTCAATTCATACTCCTCGCCAAAGATTTTGACACGAGGTTGTTTTTCGACAATGCGTCGCCCAAGTGTATGAGGTGCTTGCCAACCAACGATAAGGATTGTATTGCGTGGGTCCTCAATATTATTTTTTAAGTGATGTAAGATGCGTCCTGCTTCTGCCATGCCGCTGGCGCTGATAATGACGGCTGGCTCACGTAGGAAATTGAGTTCTTTGGATTGAGCTGTGGACCGCGTGTAATGCATCATGTCGAACCCAAAGGGGTCTTGATGACGATCTTCCAGTAAAAATTCTGCCATTTCATCATCATATGCTTCTGGGTGCAGGCGGTAAACGCCGGTTGCATCGATGGCTAGCGGGCTGTCCACATAAACGGGTAAATGGGGCGAGATGTCACGAGATTCAACAAGTTGATGTAACCGGTAAACGAGTTCTTGTGAACGACCAACAGCAAAGGCAGGCACGATTAATTTGCCTCCACGTTTGCATGTTTCGTTAACAATGCGCTCTAATTTTTCGCTTGCCTCATCAATGGCTGCGTGTTCACGATTGCCGTATGTGCTTTCTACGATGAGGATATCTGCTTCATCGAGGAATGTAGGATCACGTAATATGGGGCGATCTGGGCGGCCTAAATCGCCACTAAACACTAACTTGACTGGTTTTTTGGTTTCTTCATCTTCAATTTCTAGAACGACCATTGCCGATCCTAAAATATGACCCGCATCGTAAAAAGTGAGCGTGATGTTGGGGAGGAGACGATACGGCCGTTCATACCCAATGCCAATAAAATATTTCAAACTTTCAATGGCATCTTCTAATTTATAAATGGGTTCGAGTGGGGGGAGTTTCTTCTTGGCGCGTTTTTTATTTACATATTCAATATCATAAGATTGAATTTTGGCGCTATCCCGCAGCATAATAGCGCATAAATCACGCGTTGCATATGTGCAAACAATGTCGCCACGAAAGCCGCTTTTTACCAAATTGGGGATATTGCCACTGTGATCGATGTGGGCATGTGAGAGAACCAGAGCGTCTATTTCTGAGGCGTCGAAGGGGAGATTTTGATTCCGTTCATAACTGTTTTTGCGTGAGCCTTGAAAGAGGCCGCAGTCTAACAAAATCTTGTACCCATTCACAGAAATAAGATGTTGCGAACCGGTAACAGTCCGCACGGCACCATGAAACGTTAATTCCATTTTCTCCTTCCTTTTTTGTTTGAATGATTTTAAGAAAACAATATGGGAATGTGGGAGAATCGCGAATATCTATGGATTCCCGTTTTGATAATGACTGTTTTGCAATATTTTCAGGATTTCTTTTCCATATTCCTGGCAGCGCCATTCACCAACCATCTCGATATTTGCTAATTCATCAATATTTTGTGGATTATGTTTAGCGATACGCCAAAGGGCATCACGGCTTATAATGACATCTGATTCAACCCCGCGCTCCTGAGCGCGAATTTTTCGCCAATAATGTAATTTATCGTAACGCTGTGTTACTTGTTCTGGCGGGCGTTTGGGGCGTTTGGGAAAAGGAGGTGGCGGCAAATGTTTAGCATTTCTAATAATGTCAATCAGACTTCTGCCATATCTGCGAATTTGTCCTGATGACATGCCGTGAATTTGACGCAACTGCGATAGACCCGTTGGGGCTGTCTTTGTTAATTCAATCAGCGTTCTATCATTAAATATTTTGAAGAGTGGCTGGTCTCGTTTACACGCTTGTTGATTACGAAAAATGTGCAGCTCTTTCAAGATTGCTTGCTGCTGGTGGCTTAAATCCTGTGTTCGGCCAATAGACCAGAAGCTGTCTGGGTCAAATGTAGCATCATGAGGTGTGACATGACATTGCTCTTTGAATATGATCTGGGCTTCATCTAAGTGGTTTTTTGCTTCTAATTGGTGGGACAAGTCTGCACGCAGCTTTAATAAGAAATGGGTGTCGAGTTGGGCATAGGTGAGTTGGTTTTTTATAAGCGGCCGTTTACACCAGTTTGACTTTTGGTATCGTTTGTTAAGCTTGACATCGTAGAGTTGTTCTAGCATATTTGCCAGACCATAGCGTTGGTACCCTAAAATACGTGCTGCCCACATCGTGTCAAATAAATTGTTTAGCTGCCAGTCAAACTGGCGTTTTAATAATGTCAGGTCATATTCTGCAGCGTGAAAAATCTTTTCTATGTTTGGATTTTCAATCATGTCACCTAACGGTTTTAAGTTAAGTGGGGTTAACGGATCGACTATGAAATCTTGACCGGGGATTGAGATTTGAATGAGGCAAACCTGCTCACGATAGGCATACATGCTATTTGCCTCCAGATCAAGAGCGATTTGAGTTTGAGATTGTAATTGGTTTAAACATGCCTGCCAGTCAGGTGCAGTGGCAATATATTTATGTGGCGGCAAGTCCACTAGCAGTCTCCATTTTTTACAATTTTAGATATTCTTTAAAAATTACTGTGCCATTATACCATTTGGGGTCAAGAATGCGTATTTATATCTTACATGGGCGAAAATTGATTGCTTTGCTCTAAATTTTCGATATTTTCACTGATTGAGAGTTGCTTGTTAAGACACCTCAGTTACAATTTATGGTCAGTGCTTTAGATAGTCTGGGGCAAAGTAGATCATGTTATTATTTTTATTGTGAGGTGTGTCATAAACGAAAAGGTTCGCGTCCTCTATATAGAAGATGACAGCGACAGTCAGCGATTGATTACCAGGATTCTTGCTAATCAAGGGTATGAAGTATTTGTCGCGTCAGATGGATTGGTTGGTGTTAGCCTTGCGCAAAAGATGCAACCCCACCTTATTTTAATGGACATCAATTTGCCTCATATTGATGGTCGTGCCCTAACTACCCGTTTACGTAGCTTACCGGCACTTGAGAAAACCCCAATTGTGGCATTGACAGCAGATATTTCTGATGGCAGTCGAGAACTAGCATTGGCAGCGGGATGTGTTGGTTTTTTGAACAAGCCGGTTGATGTTGATAAATTTCCTCGCCAGGTTGAATCTTTTCTGGAGGGACAAACGCAACAATTAGACCAGGCGACGCATCGTCACCACTTGCAGCTCCATGCTGAAAATATGGTGGAACAGTTGGAGAATAAGATCCGTGAGTTGGAAAAGGTGAATAAGCTTCTTTACAATCTGGATCGCATGAAAAGTGATTTTATTGTTTTAGCGTCACATGAACTTTATACGCCATTAACATTGGTTAGTGGGTATTCTAACTTGTTGGGTGAACAGCTAAATCATGAAGATGCAGCATCAACTCTTGATACATCTCGGGGGATTGCCAAGCTTCTAAACACAAGTGTGGAACGGATGGGACAGGTTGTGCATGAAATTATGAGTGTGGCTCGCATTGCATCGGGTCGGCTAGAATTATCAACAGGACCTGTGAAAATGGATGTTTTGGTCACAAGTGTGGTTAATGAGTTTTTACCGGTTTTACAAGACCGAAGGTTAAACATATTTGTTTCTGGTTTAGATGAATTACCTTTGATTTATGGAGATGGTGTGCAGTTGAAAACGGCCGTTTCTAACATCATCGAAAACGCAGTTAAATTTACCCCGAATGGTGGAGAGATTCGGATCACTGCCCAATACGGACAAGATGGTATCGAATTGGCTATTTCGGATACAGGCATCGGCATTCCACTAGATGAAATTGAGCGCATATTTGACCAGTTTTATACGCTGGGCAATGTGGATCACCATTCCAGCAGCAAGTCGGCGTTTGAGGGTGGCGGTATGGGGTTGGGACTGACGATTGCTAGCGGAGTTGTTGAAGCGCATAACGGCCGTGTGTGGGCCGAAAGCGCAGGCTTTGACCGAGAAAAGCTTCCCGGCAGCACTTTTTATATTGAACTGCCCCTGGCTCCCCCCGACGAAGTTATTGATTAATATACCATTCCCAAAAACGAGCGACCCCTTCCTCTACCGAGATTTGAGGGTCATACCCGAGTAGTCGCCTTGCCTTGCTAATATCTGCCAGGTTTTTCACAAAATCAGCCGCCAACTTTGGTTTAGAAATAACGTTTGCTTTCTTCCCTGCGTGAGATTCAATTAAATTAACAAAATCTTTGAGCCGTGTTGTTTGTCCACGTCCCAAATTGATGATTTCATATCCCAACGGCTTATCCAATGCGAGAATGACGCCATTGGCAATGTCATCCACAAACGTCCAGTCGCGGAACATTTCGCCATCATTGTAAAGCGGAATTTGGATGCCTTTGGTGGCACTTTCAGCTACCAGATAAGCCATCATATCAGGACGGCCGTTTGGTCCATACACCGTAAAAAACCGCACCGACGTAAAGTTCATGCCAAACAAATGGTGATACGCATAGCCGAGCATTTCGGCAGATCGCTTGGCGGCTGCATAGGGTTGCAATGGTCGATCACAGGGGTCTGTTTCCACAAATGGAATTTGTTTTGTATTGCCATAAACCGAAGACGTACAGGCAAACACAAAATTTTCAGAAGTTGCGGCTGCACGGGCAGCATCCATTAAATGCTGGGTCCCGTTCAGGTCCACTTCTACATACAATTCTGGATGCGTAACTGCGTTGCGTACGCCTGCCATCGCTGCCAGATGAACAATGCCTTCAAATTTTTCCGCTTTACAAATTTCAAAAAGACGCGACCTATCTCGCACGTCTGCTTCGATCATTTTGAAGTTGCTGTATTGATTGAGACGTTGTTCATTAGCCCGTTTCTTGGCTGGATCGTAATAATCATTAAAGTTATCCAGGCCGACAACATTATCACCACGTTGGGCCAATTTCTCTGCGACATGACTGCCGATAAAACCAGCAGCACCGGTAACTAAAACTTTCATTGTATGCTCCTTTGTGAACCGTAGGACAAAACAGCGTTTTGTCCCGGACAAGACCGCGTCTTGTTCTACGTTGCAGGGCGAATATCTTGAACCATGAGCTGTAAATTTTCGCGGCCTCGCCATTTATTGACATTGATTGTGTACACAATGTCTATATATTGGGGCATGTGGTCTGCCCAGGCGCTTTGGCGGAAGGCAATGGCTGGGAATTGTTTAAAATAGCCGTTATCTTGATCGCCACTCCCCACTGTTAATTGCAAATGAGTGCCATCTTGACCAACAACACGATGTCCCATTACTTCCACTCCCGTGCTCACAAACACAGGGGTTGGATTTGCATAGCCGGTAGGTTCCAACCGAGTGAGTGATTCATGTAAAGCCCAATCTATTTCGCCTAAATCTAATTCACTGTCTATTGTTAGTGTCGGGTGGAGTGATTGACTATCCAATTGATTGGTCGCAATTTTAGTCATTTGCTCCATGAATTGTGGCAAATTTTCGTTGCGAATTGTAAAACCGGCCGCTTGTGCGTGCCCACCATGACGAACGAGTAGGTCTGCCACTTCGTCCAATGCATCGGTAATATGAAACTCTGGAATTGAGCGGCAAGAACCACGACTTTCTTCTTTACCTTGTTCAATGACAATGGCAGGCCGGTAATTTTTCTCGGCAAGCCGACTGGCGACCAGCCCAACCACACCTGGCACAAATTCTGAGTTGGCAACGATCAGGATATCTGCGTCTGGTTCGACCATTGCTTCGGCGATAGTGCCTAAATCGGCCGTTAATTGCTGGCGACGGCGATTAAGGTTGTTCAGGTCAGCCGCTAACTTTCGCGCTTCGATGGTATTGTTAACGGCCAGTAATTTGGCTGCGGAGTAGGCATGTGCCAAACGGCCTGCGGCATTGATGCGTGGGCCAATGCCAAAGGCAATCGATTCGGCTGTCAGTTCGCCGTTGATGCGTGCAATTTCTTTGATGGCGGAAATGCCGGGGCGATTTGATTTGTTTAACGAGACCAATCCTTCGGCAACCAGTTTGCGATTTTCATCAAGCAGCGGGGCAAGATCGGCAACGGTGCCGATTGCGACTAAATCGAGCAGGTCTTCATCCTGAAAGGTGGCCTGGTCTGGCATGGTTTGGCGCAGTGCCTGTGCCAGCTTGTAGGCGATGCCAACACCGGCCAGCATGGTTTCAGGGTAGGTCGATTCGGGGCGTTTGGGATTGATAACGGCCGTTGCCGGTGGCAGCTCCGGCCCCAACCCATGATGGTCTGTGATAATCATGTCCAGGCCAATGTCATTGGCATGGGCCACTTCATCTACCGACCGAATACCGCAATCGACACTGATAACCAGGTCTGCACCCTTCTCTTCTTTCAGAGAGGTCAAAGCTTCTTTGTTGAGCCCATACCCTTCATCAATACGATCTGGGATATAGGGCTGTGCTTTACGCCGTTCCACGCCCAGCCCGCGCAATGCTTGCGTGAGCAAAACGGTGGAGGTGACGCCATCTGCATCAAAATCACCATAAACAACAATCGTTTCATCATTGTCAATCGCTTGCTGAATACGGGTAACCGCTTTGTCCATATCAGTCAAGAGGAAAGGGTCTGTGCTTTTGGCATAATGACCATCTAAAAATGCACGAATTTGGTCCGGTTTGCTGATGCCACGGTTGTAAAGCACCTGGAGCAAAACGGGATGAACATCACCGACCTGTTCGGGCAGTGTTTGTGGCATTTTTGGAGGAATATGCCATTTGTTTTTGCGTAAATTTTCTGGACGTTGCATACAGGCAAATGGTAGCACGTCTCATGCGAATTGTCCCATTTTGTGGAGGGGGAATCATGGTATACTGAACCACTATGGAGACTAGACAGCAGCAGAATGAGCGTTTTTGGCAGCAGGCACATCATTTTGTATCCAGATTGATTGAGCACATTCGCTGGTGGAGTGGCGTTTTTATGAAAGCTATTCAATCAGCTTTGGCTCCCGAAACGGCATTAACCGCAGCCGCTATTGGATATTTCACCCTTTTCTCTCTATTTCCACTTTTGTTATTGACGGTGGCGATTGCTAGTTTGTGGTTTGATCCATTGTGGGCAGAAAGTGAGCTGGTGACACAGTTAGAGTTTGTGGCACCCGCGTTGGGCGATTTATTAGGTTCGAATATTGAGAAAATTGTGATGAATCGTGGGCCTATATCTGGGTTTGCGGCCTTGATTTTGTTGTGGTCGGGTTCGAATATTTTTAACATGTTGACGCGAGCAATGGATCGCATTTGGGAAGTTGATGTAACCCGTTCGGTGTGGCGTCGACGCGGTTTGGCCATGTTGATTGCCTTGAGTGTCAGCTTTATGTTTTTAATGCTCTATTTTGCGGAAGGAGCAATTTTTACGATTTTGAATTCATTGGTGCCGAAGTGGTGGGCACCATTACGGCCGTATACGACACAACTATGGGCTACCTTTGTTAGCATCGCTTTGTTTGGCATTTTGTACATGTTGCTGCCTCATATCAAGCTAACTTGGCGCAAAGTTTTGCCTGGTGCAATTGTTTCAGGCGTTGCTTGGGAAGTTGCGAAACGTGCGTTTTTAGCTTTCA
>QQUD01000583.1 GCA_008501785.1 Chloroflexota bacterium | reverse complement strand
TTTAAGCTGCAAGCAACTAGCTTCAACAACACCCTCGTAAAGATTCTGTGGGAGCGTAATGGTTCCCGCCTGGGCAGGACCTGGTTCAACGCCGGGCCAAAACGGGAGGAGTTGAATAGCAACAAGACCTTGCATAGGGCTTCCTGCAATCGCATTATTAACATCATTGGCAGCCCGTTTGGCATCAGTTTGCACGGCTTTATAATCTTCCCAGACCCTGGTCTTTGGGCCTGCCGATCCCATTGTTGCCAGAGGGAGTATAACAGTTGTCTTGTCTTTATCTAGAGCATCGATTTGATTTGGTGTCAGTCGCCACCACTTTTTTATTGGCATGAGATTCTCCTTAAAAGTAAGTTTACCTTTAACTCAATTCTGATGATGTAGGCTGATTAAAGATTTTACATTCCTGGAAGGGGTAGAAGAGTAAAAAACCCCAAATAAAACTATCTAACACTTACTTTAATAATTATAGCAAAAATATAAAGAAGTAGGAGTAGCTCTCTTGAATGCATATGAGATTAATACCATAAACTGCTATTTTCACCAGAGTTCAGAATAACCACTTTTATTTTGAAAAAACAGCTATTACATGCTTTTCATTATTTCTTTAGCATCATCATCTAAATTGCCTTGCCTTCCTGCAGCCTCACCCTTCTTATTCTCTTTCGTATAACCCAAGAACTTCATAATACTGTTTACTCCCTCTGTACCAGCGCTAATAACTAATCCTGTAACAAATACATCAATGAAATCGGTGGTACTTGTAAAACCAAGCGGTAAAAGAATACTGAATCCGCCCCAACCAGCTAATGCAAGACCGACCGCGAGAGATAAGAATCCGAGTACAAGCTTCTTATTCGCTGGGAATTTTTCGGCTAACGGAGAAATTATTTCAAGTAATTGCTGCACTGCAAAACCAGCTGCGAATACTGGCCCAAACGCTTTAATAAGTTGATCCATGAGCTTGCCTCCACATTTATAATTATGTTCTATTGATAAATTATGCATGTTTCGAGTGATGCTTCCATTTTAGCAGATTCTGGGTATAGCTGTAGAAAATGACGGGAAAATCAAATCAACGCTAATCGAGTTGATCTGGAGACAAGCAAACACTATTAGGCCGAAAAGCAGAAACAGAATGCGCAAATGGTCAATGCCCGTTGAAAAAGGCGCTCATGTAAACGTTCGCTATGGCGACCACAGCTCTCGATCCAGCGCATGAATTGTGGGATCAGCGACAGCAAAATAATCACACAAAGGGTTGAGACAAGCATGACCGGCCGTATCTATCATTTTCGGACGGCCGCAACGACTTTTACGTTCAGACCAGGGCACGACTTCCGGCCTGGGTCGATGTGGCAGAAAACAGATATATCGGTTGCATAAGGTCATTAGCTTATGATCGTTTCATGGCATTGATAACGGCCGTTGCAATTTGCGCTGTGTTAACAGCCAAACCACGCTTTGCTACCTCCGTCAGCAGCCAGGCGGTAGCAATATTCAAATCAACATCGCTATCACCTGACTCACCGTCCATTTTGAGCCGCCCGGCTGTTTTTACCTCATGTAGAAATTGAATCGCCTGTTGAGCTAACGACTCTAAACTGACCATAGGTAGGGCAGTGACGGCTGGCAGCATAGAAGCAGGGCTCAATGATTTCATATAGGCTGCACGTACCCACGTCTGGGCTTCCTCGTATGTTAACTTGCCGCTATTTTTCAGAGCAAACTGGGTAATGAGCCAATCAGCCGCCAAATCCAGCATGAAATACCACTTATCACCTTGTTCTGGAACAGTAATGAGTCCTTGTTCTTCAAGATAGCGAATGGTGTTAACGGCCGTTTCCGCCAGCGTATTCAAATCCGAAACCATCTCCACATCACCCACGCGCCGCTGAAATTCCGCCCGAATCCACTGGCCAGCTTCATCTTCCGTAATAGAAATGTCATGCCTTTGTAGTTCCGCTCCCATCCATTGAGAAGCCAGCTTTAGCTTATGCACCCCTTTTGAAAAGTCTGGCGAAAGTGTTAACTCATCTAGTTTGCCCTGTTTATCTAAATTCTCCACATAATCAATGGCGGAATTGGACAAACTAACCACCGCCGCCAAATCCTTTTCCGCCCGCGTCCCTTTCACATATTTACGTACATACCAGGTAATAACAAAAGGAACGATGAGCAGTACAATTTCCAATATTAAATTTAACAGTTCCCGATTTGAGGTAATAAATTCGTTCATTATTCCCCTGGTTCTGGTGCAGCAAGGTATTTTTCCATGTGCGCATCCATAACTGGCTGAATCTGACAAAGCGGGTCAAACAAACAGCGGCAAGAGTGAGGCTCATCATCGTTACCATCAACAATCGCTAGCGGGGCGTAATGGTGCCTGACACCTCTGGGCGGTTGATAAATAGGTTTGCCATCTTTTTGTGGCCACTCTATTTTTCCCGTGGCTGTGCGTGCCGGAATCAACCAATAATCGCCCGGTTTGAACTCTGAATCCTCGTCAAGTTGAAACTGAACTTGGATCCCTTTTTCCAGGCCCAAAAGGGCGTATTTGCCATTCTCCATTTTTATTTCAATAACATCCCCACAATCGGTCAAATCCACCTCTCCTTTCTCTGGTATGCCATCTTGTTGATCCCAGCGGCGTAAGATAGGGTGTTTGTTTAAGTCATCGCCAGCGAAGGGTTTTTTGCTTAACTTAACCTTGTTTTCCATGGGAAAGATATCTTTTACCTCAAGCAATGGGTGTGGCTTGTCGGAAGAGAGGGCAGTGTCGTCATCCACTACCTCGACCCAATCCCCTTTTTTGAGGGATAAACGGCCGTCTTTGCCCAAATGTTTCAGAAATATCTGAGCGCCGCTCACTTCCTGGGCTAAGGGAAAAATCACCGCTCCATTTTCCCGCGAAAACTTAAAGGTTCCCTTTAAGGTTCCCTCTGGCCCGTCGTGAATCTCCACACGGTAAAGCTGGTTTTCCTGCCCTCGATAGGCGGCATCCGGCGAGATAGTACAGGCGTCTTTTTCTGCAGCTGTATCCGCATGTTGGGCCATCATCAAGCCACGAAGTTCTTGCTTTTTGCGCATATCTTTTAGCCAGTTGCGGCAAAACGCTTCTGGCTCTAGCTCAACATCAACCTTTAAAGTCTTGACTTGCCAAACCAGCTTGGCGCGGGTGGCGGTGTCTGCCCCACCAAGCGCGACTTCTCGAATGGGTATGTCGGTTTCATCATGCGTCACATGTCGCTCCCACACATCAAGATAAACCAAGTATGGCGGTTGGGGCAGTTCAGCAACGTTAGAACAGTTTGGTTGGGAACTGTAGGTCGTGACATTGTGGTTTTCGCACAGTAGACCGTCCACGTAGTAACGACCCGCGCCGATCTTTAAAACACCCTCTTCCAGCCAGATTTTAAACCCATCTGGTGCGCTAGATGGGGCACCGTGCGGGCCAATCAAATCGGCCGCCATCACTCGCAGATGATGGAGCAAAATCGAAACCTGTTCGTTAAAATCGGCATCAAGCTGCACTCGCCCTTGCTGCATTAGTACGCGGGTAAACTGGTTTTCGGGATTAAATGTATCACGTGAAAAATCACCTTTCATATTGTCCTCCTAACTGGCAATCACAATACCAGCATCCATTCCGGCCGGTGCATATTCTGCCAAACGCGCCTCTAAATTGGCGAGTCGCTGTGGTTGGTATAAATCATGATAAACACCCATTTCTGACTCATCATCTGCACCGGTGCGAATTTCGCTGGCGCAGGTTTGGGCAAGCTGGCAATAAGTGGGTGAGCCATATCGCCTGCTGTTAAATTGTGGCTCAACGCGCTCTTGCTCTAACTTGATCGCTTCCTCTCGCTGGTCTGGGTCGGTTGTATCTACGGCTTGCACAACCAGGTCGGGCTGGCAGCGATAGCGGCGTGGGGTGCGTGAACCAGGTGTGACAGTGCAAAAACGCATACAGCCCTGCTGACGACGGGCAACTTTGACACAGCCGTTAAATATACTGTTCTCCGCCAGCGGGATAGAGTGAGTGTGAATTTCGCCGATGATCGTGCTGCGAACGGCCGTAAATGCCGCATGAGCAATTTGGCAACCGGGAGCGCTCAACGCTTCTAACGTTGCGCTGGTAGCGTCCAAAATTGAATCCCGCAGCTCAATCGACATGGGCGCTTGCGCCACTTGATCCAAGTTGACCACAAGAGAACCAACGATGCTATGGTCTATAATCAGCCGGGTCGAGGTGTTAATCAACTCACAGCTTGGCTCAGCGGCTCGGCCCGGTTCACAATCTTGGTCGAGCCACCAGCCGGGTACCAACGTGCTATGTCGAATAATGACTTGTTCAATCTCACCCTCTATCTGTAGTCCGCGTCCGGCTATGAGAAGCCCATCTAAGATCACACACCCCCTGCTGTTTTCGCACCCAATCCACAGCGCATCTGGTCCTGCCGTGTGCCAGTCAAGCAGGCGAATAATCGGTTTGGCTCCGTTGGCAGCGCGAATTTGCAGCGATTTTTGATTGTCTCTAAGTGTAATCTTTAGATTTTCCAAGTAGACGGCGCTGTCTTGAATTTCGATCACCACATCCTGTGGGGGTGCGCTTGCTTGTGTTTGGGTATCTGGCGGATTGGCCGCCTTTAGCGCATTGCCGATTGTTTTGTATGGCCATTCATCAGCTTGACCAACGCGATAAACGGTGGCGGTGACCGGCTGGGACAACGGCCGTTTATATTCGCCCCCGCCCAAAGCCATCGGCAGCCCATAATAGTAGCTAACCCAGACGCCTTTTTTGGGTAAGTCGCGGGGATGAAACGCCAGCCGACCAAGCTGTGGGTCAACCGCAATCTTGCCTTTTTTCGGTTGGTAATGCCAATCAGTCAAGTCGGCCGGGACAATGTGGTCGATAGAAACGGCCGTTTCCGCATCATTACCATGCCACTCCGGCACCCAAATGGCCATGCTTTTATCTGCACCATAATAATTTGGGTTCGTCGCACTGTTTCCCGCATCGTCAAATATCTCGAACAAACGACTGCTAATCAGTAGAGGCAGATTGCTTTCCTCGGCAATCGTCGTCTCGCTACGTTCTGGGATGGTGCGCGTATACAGCGGCTGATCATTACTTAACACGCTAAACGTGTAACAGCGTGGATTGACATTCTCTAAACAGTAGGCTGGCGTATGTGTAACAGGAAAAACTTGCAATCGCCACACAAACAGACCGACATCAGGCACATTATAATAACCGGGCTGAGTGGTCGAATTGGGGCGTCGTACATTTACCGAATGCGCCACAGGGTCAAACGGCGTACCGAGTTTTTTCAGCATTTGGCCCTGACGCACGTCCACTGTTCGTCCCTGGTTCAGGCGCAGATGCTTCATCGACTGGGTGACGGCCAAAAGCGGAATATATTCCACAGCGCGTGCAGGCCAGCCTGCTACCTGATTGGCCAGCAGCTCTAGCAGATACAGCGTCCCTTTCCGGCGTCGAAATTGAATGGTGTTGGCCACTTCACGACGTGGAAACAGAATTTTTTGCCGCGCTGCAGCACGGGAGTCATGCGGATCAGGCAGCTCATCAACGGTGTGAACTGGACGGTAGCCAATTAATTCACCAATATACGGCACAACCCACTCATCGCATGTTTCAATAAACCAATTTCGGTAAAGTTGATCCATATCCTGTTCAAGATACGTCACCTGTTCATCAATCACCTGCAGCAGTCCCTTGAGCGGATACCCTTGCTCGGCATCCCGTTGTTGATAAATGACGGGCAGCAGCTCGTACAGGTGATCCAGAGAGCGGTTGATTTGTTCTTTTTCCATAGCTAGCTTTCCTTAAACAGACCCCAAGGGTCTTTCACTTAAAATGATCTTTTCGTCAATGTCGTCGTTAAGATAGGCGATTTGGGCAGGTTGCAAATCACGCCCCCCACCAGACACGTCAATTTTGTCTGCCAAGCCTAACTCACCAACGAGCAATTTCTCGATATCCTCGCTTTCATCGATGCTGGCAAAGACATTAATATCCACATAGGCCACACCGGGAATTTGTTGGATAACGGCCGTTATCTCACTGCGGTAAAACAGTTGCCCAAGCTGGCGATGCATAAAGCTAAAGCGATCCAGCAGCGTGGTTCGAATGACAGACTCAACTGACTCCCACAGGTAATCTGGCAAAATCTGGACTTCGGCACTTAAAATCACTACCTTGCGCTGACGACGTTTGAGCAAAATCGGCTGGTGCGGTTCACCGAATTCTCGCAGCGCGTGATAAAGACTTTGGAAAAGATCAGAATTTTCATCAATCGGAATGTCATCCGCACCAGCAATGGTCAGCAATATTTGGCTTACCTGCCCATCAGAAATGCGAACGGCTTCCGCTTTGTCAATACCAGCAAAGGTACGGGCAAAATCGGCATAATCCTGCACCGAAACGAGCCGATCGAGCGCCATCACGCCCAGTGGCACATTTTGCCGCGCCTGATCGCGTCTTTCGCGGTCGGCACCACCGCTGGCGGCAATCGGATTGATCACGCCACTCACACCCAACGGCCGTTGCGACAGCAGCTTGACTTGTTCTGCTTTCACATTGCCTGGTTTGCCGATGCCGTGTCGGTAAACGGCCGTTATATTTTCCTGTCCCGTTGGCAAACGCGCTCCCTGTTTGCCATCTCCAAAAATAATGCGGGTCACATCCTCATTATCTGTTTGCGTAATGTACCCCCGCTCCTGTGTCACCAGCCACACCAGGCTGCTCGTTTCCGGCCAGCGCACATCATTGACCCGCACTTCTAGCGAGCTTTCCACACCCGACGGATTGATCGCTGGCACAAAGGTGAGCGGCTTTTGCTTGAGGGCAAACGTTTGGAAGGTTTGGCTGCCGCTGCCGCTGCCCAACACATCGCGCCGTGTTTCACCGTGGGTCGCCTTCACCACATTGCCATAGATCACGACCGTGTCGCGTTTATAGGTGTAGGCTAAACCACCATCAGCAAGATGCAGCAGCGTGCGCGGTATTTGCTGCTGACAATCAAATGGCGATTCAGATGTTCCACCTTGACCTGCAACCTCCACACCCGCAATCATCATCAATTCTTTGCCGATGACGCCGCTTGTGCCGGTGACATCGGTGCGTTCCCCGGTGACGACAATCCAGCGCCCGGTCTCTAGCCCCTCATACAATCCGTTTAGCACAATCTCGCTTCCCTTAACATCAGCATCGATTGGTTGGGGAGCCAATTCAGCCGCACCAGAAAAGATTTGCACGGTTATTTGGCGCAGGTCGGCCAGCGTCGTGTCAGTGGGTTGGAGCCAATCCTTCGAGAGGGAAAGCTGGGTCGCTTTGGCGGTGACGTTAAATTGGGAGACGGTGATGTCGTGAACGGCCGTTACCTCTGTGATAATCGGCACCAGCACGTCCGGTCGCTCAATCGCCACCCAATCCCCGGGCTGCACACTGCTGTATTGCCCATCCAATGCCAAAATCTGCTGCCTGACGGTGGGTAAAGGGGCTGGGCCTGTATCTGTAAAGGTGGGGGGATTAAGCGTAAACTCAATATCATGCTCTCCAATACGTGTGGGCTTATTTGGGGGAAAATCTAAAGAATCCTTACGTCCTCTGGAAACAAGATGCGCAACAAGTTTTGGCGATTCCCCGCCATCCAACAAGGCTTCAAAACTCCACAATCGATTTATATTGACAAAATCAAATGCAATAGAAGCGTGGGAGTTGCCTTCCATGAAATTTTGATTAGTAGGGGGAAAGATAGCTTGTAGCATATCTTCTATGACAAAATAGGGGAAATGGACAATTTTATAACCACTATTTGTTGACTCATCAGGTAGAATCACAAAATCATTTGATTCTTTAAGCGACCATATACCCATTGAAACATTTAAGTTAGTTGTTCCAACCACTTCAATTTTAAGATCATCTTCTGAGGCATAGGTGCCACTAAGATATAAATATTGACTGATGCCTAAATATGGTAAATTTTCGATTATTTGATTGGATTCCCGATAAGTAGCATGAATGTCGATTGATAAGAGATCGGGAGCTGCATTAATAAAACGAATACGATTTTCGCCCTGAGGTAAATATTTCGGTTGATTATCGAGCTGAATTGAGTCTATATGTGTTTCATCACCAATAAGGAGGATCGTGTAAGCACGATTCTCTTGGACAAATATGGATTCTTCCAACACGATAGTTTCAACAGTTGTGGAATCATCAGTAGATGCGTACATGTCGTAATCGCCTTCATTCTCGATAACATATAAGACCCGAATCTGATGTTTCCCTACGGTCAGCGGAAAAAATGAATCAAAAGTTTGTTCTTCAACCGAAACAGTAGTATCCGAATCATTCTCAATACCGGTGGGATATTCATTATAAACAACAGGCATGCCATCGATTTCAAGCCGAAACGAGCCGCTTGTATCTCCAATTTGGTTAAAAAACATCCCAAAACGAAGCATGGGGGCCGTATGCATTGAGACATCAACCTGATGTGTTCCAACTTTTAATGACTGTTGAAAGATGATGTTACCATCTGAATTGAAAAAGAAGACAGGCTCCTCACCTAAAATGATCGTATCGCTACTGCTAACGCCTTTCTTGCTCATTTTTACAGACAGCAACTTGTTTTCTTGTTTAAATGCTTCAATGCTGCTACTTGTCCTTTCAGGTCTATCTTCCTGTTGCCCAATTAGCTCAACGGTCACATCTTCAAACAGCTCCCACTCGCGGTATCCGATGATTTTCCCTTCATCATAAACCGGTTTTAGGGGGGCAGTGGCACCAAAGGGAGCGGCCGTTTCTATCAACGGCCGTATTGCTTGCAAGGTGGTCTCTTCTGGAGGCAACAGTAGCGTGGTGGTATTCTCAATGGCGGTGTAAAGTGTCCCCTTCAGGCGCGGGTAAAAAGATTGCAGCAGCCGCTGCCGCAGGTCAGATTGTGGCGAGAAGAGCGTTTCCGCTTTTCGCGCCAAGCGTCTTGAATTGGCAGGCTGTAAAGCCTGCGGCAGAGTAAGTTTTTCAATTAGATCGGCCGTTAGCCAACCGCTCTGGGGTGTTGTTTCTTCCAGCAGAGCATTGCTTTGGGATTTAGTTAACGTCCACGATGGCAGATCGAGGTTTTGCGTCAGGTAGTTCCCAAACATCTGATATGATTCCACCATTTGATTGACCCAGGGAGCCAGCCGAGCATATTGTCCCTCAGCAGCAATGCTTTGCTCCTTGCACAGCGGGTCAAGTAAATTGTTGAGCGCAGCTTGAAGCTGGAGACCGGTCATTGAATCAACCAGACGCCTCGCAAAGCTATGCAGCAATCGGATCACGCGCTGCGCCATTTGAGTCGATGACGAAACCGCGTGGTCCTCTAAATTAAGAAAATGGGCTGTTGCCGTTTGCGCCAACTCAATGATGCGGGGCATCTGCTCTGATTCTGAGCGGGGCTTGAGCAAAACGGCCGTTCTCCCCTCAATCGGCTCTGGTGTAACGCTGGACATGATCCGCCGCACAGGAGCTTCCTCCGCGCCAAACTGAAACAGCAGCGGGTCGTTTGGCTTAAACCCGGTGCGTACACTCGCAAAGTAAACGGATGAGAGCGAGTTAATAGTGCCGCTGTTGATGGTGGGCAAGCAGCTTTGTAACGGCCGTAACTGATTCCACACGGTGCGTGCGCGGAGCTGTTCGGCCGTTTCAAATGTTTGCGGCCGTTCACCGGGGCCAGGAACGCTTTGTGTGCCTGTGCCCACGGGGATCACGCTCTCTTCCGTGAAGCTGTCTTCCA
This sequence comes from Chloroflexota bacterium, assembly GCA_008501785.1. The sequence continues at coordinate 2,678 of QQUD01000583.1, read as the reverse complement.
ACAAAAAAGCGAGGTAGACTGTCGCCGCAACACCCGGCTTGAGCCGGTACCCCACCAGATTGGCCAGCTCTAAAAGTGAGCGTCGCTCAGTCGCCGTGCCTAAAAAGCCTTCATTGGCGATGCGCTCTTGATAAAAGGTAAGTACATCACAAACCGTCGCCCACGCATCAAGCAGGGCAATTGCCGGGTCACTGCTGTCGCGGGTGGTTAGCTGTCTTAATGGATAGAGGATTGCCCCATCTTCAAGCTTTAACGATAAATTTGCCAGGCGGTTTTTCATCGTCTGGAAAAAGGTTGAATGTGACCCAATGCGGTAGTCTACGGCCGCTAACCCCGGCCGATTGCTAATCACCACAGGCGTTTCAATTGGGCTTTCATTACATCCACTACATGTTTTATTGCTCATCGTCCACCCTCCATCGTAAACTGAATACAGCCATGCTCTGGAAAGTTCGGGTCATTGTCAACACGGGCAATCTCCAGCGCACTCAGTTCGATAATGCCCTCATCGTTTTTTAGATTAACTGGTTGCTTGGTAGCTGGGTTTTCCTTTTGTTCTTGATCGCCATTATTATTTGCTGGTTCTTCATCATTTGAGTCCTCTTTTTCAACAAGTTTGTTGTTAAGCAGCGGCTCGAACTGCCGCTGAAATTTGGTGACGCGAACGGACAGTACGCCCGGCACCGCTTGGGCGATGGCCACAAGCTGGCTCTGGCGCACCCCTTCGCCAAAGGTGAGGTTGTCGGGATGGAAGACTCCTTTACGGCCGTTTCTCAACAGTCGATTGCTAAATACCTGCATTAACTCTGCCTTGACATGTCCACGCAAATAGTTGGGTTTGACGCAAATAGTAAAGGCAAGGTCCAGCGAAACGTATTGCGCCAGTTTGACCACCACATCATGGCCAATGCGTCGATAAATGGTGAGGTGCTGGGTGATGTCGGCCAGGAGTTGGGGAACGGCCGTTACCGATGACAAGGGATCAACCGCCACCAGCACCTCCGTCCAACTGCCTGTCCACAGAAACGTAGCCGCTGCCCGTTGGACACGTTCACTAAAATCGCGCATCACAATATTGGCATAATCATCTGGTGTGATCGCACGTTCCAGCCGTCGTCGGAAGGTGTGCGGTGCGTACAGCTTCACCTCTGCCATTGGTTCTGCATCTATGCCGCCTACTGCTGGAAATGGGTTGTATGGTCGCCACGTGACGCCATCAATCAATGTGTCGCTGACCGCGTGCGTGATCGACTCCGCGCCCACATTGCCGCTGCTGCCGTTGCCGATGCGATAAACGGCCGTAAAGCGGTGCTGAGCAGGTGGCTGTTGGCCCAAATCATTTTTCCCAAAGCGCAGATGGGCACGGCCCTCATTATCTATCTCTGCCACAAAGTGGGGATCGGTTGGCAAACTGGCGAGCAAATCACGTCGAATCTGCCACTCAATCTGTTCTAATTCAACTTCTGGAGCAGCACCACACTCAACGGATAGGTGGCTGTTGAGCTGGATTAGAGGCAAGGCTTGCCGGACGTCTTGTCTTAACATTTGGGTGGCTGGTTGCTGGTATGGATACGGTTCGCGGTGGGTTAAATCGCTTTTTTCCAGCCGTGGGCTAAACGGGCCAGATTGCAGGGTGATGTCAGACGGCCGTTCTGCACCGTCACAAGTGGCAATTGAATCTGCCAAAGGCACACACCACAGCGGCTTCCCATCTTGTGGGGCTGAAACCCATTGGCCGTGATCAACAAGAAGCATATTGCCCCGCGCCACGCTAACCGGATCGATTCGTTTGCAAGCCGGAGCGGGACCAATGGCAGAAAGACAGAGCGAAAAGGGCAGGGCGTCCGCCACATCCCAGCTAATCTCCAGGACCGGGTTATCGTAAAGTGGATCATAGTTCCATACTGGGTTGCGATTAAGCCGCACAACGTGTCGCCGCGCCGGATTGGCGTCGTACTCGCTTCCCGTTTGTGGGCTAACAATCTCTTCAAAAAGGAGCATGTCGTCTTTTTGGAGATTGAGGATGCGCCGCGTGTCTGCTTTTTTGGCGGGTTTCTTTTTAGCTGGCTTGACTGGTTGGTCATTGCATAATGCTTTTGTCGTATCTAAAAGCGTGGCCGAAGTAGCTCCTTTTTGCAAATAGCAGTCGGCATCCCCCCAACTGTAAAAATAAATCACATTATGTGCTGCATAAAGATCAATGGGCTGATTATCGTTTGGCGTAAACGGCTTAAACTGTTCAAATTTTGCAGGCGGCATTTCTTTCAACATGTCCCACGTGAGAATACGGCCGTTTTCTGGCAAAACCCCGTTCAATCCCGTCACAAAGGTCACTTTTTGGGGGTCAAGTTGGCTGTTGCTGTCTGTCTTGATGTGCAGCCATGTACGGGCATTGCACCCTTCGTGCATCGTATAATCAACCAGCCGAGCGTGGCGGCGCACCGATATACGCTGCCGAGCGGTGCCCAGATACGCTTCTGTAGCGACTGCGTCTTGATAATAGCTCAAATAATCACCAGCGTATGCGAGTAACTCCACCAGCATGATGCCCAAATCTGGCACATGGCGCTCTTGCCAATCAGGCATCACAACAGCAAGTCGGTCTAAAAGAAGCTGACGAAAGCTAGCATAATCTTTGGCTAGATAGTTTATTTCTGGTTCTATGGTGTCTGTTGGCA
>QQUD01000196.1 GCA_008501785.1 Chloroflexota bacterium | reverse complement strand
TTTCACTCGAGGTGGTGGCCGAATTTGACAATCCTGAATCGCTAAAAAGCGCCGCCATTGCCGGGATGGGGTTCACAATCTTGCCAGAGTGGGCTGTTTACAACGGCAGCGGCGACGAGCGCTTGCGAGCGGTTCCCATCACTGGCGCAGATTTTAGCCGCACGTTGAAGCTGGTTTGGCAGGAGGAAAGGGGGTTGAAACGGCCGTCACAAGCCTTCCTCATCCACCTCTCCGACCAATTTCCGGTACTCACCCGCTTTGCCCAACCGAACTTCAAACTCGACATCGCCCTACCCAAACGCCGCGCCTACCAAGCCAGCTACGATTGCCGCGCCTGCAAATCAAAATAACGCATACAACCGTCGGTAGAGACGCCCCGCTGGGCGTCTCTGAGGAGTTAAATTGACAGCAGCAAATCCTACAAAAGTTCACCTGCGCGAAGTGATAAAAAGCGACCTCGATATTTTCTTTGAGCAGCAACTCGACCCAGAAGCAAACCACATGGCCGCATTCACCGCCAAAAAACCCGCCGATCGAGCTGCATTCAACAAGCATTGGGCCAAAATCATGGCAGACGACACCATTCCCATCGAAACCATCCTGGTTGACAGTAAGATTGCCGGGTATATTTTGTGCCACGGTTGGTTTGGTGAACCGGAACTGAGTTACTGGATTGGAAAACCATTCTGGGGCAAAGGCATCGCCACAGCCGCACTCGCCCAATTTCTGCAAGAACAAACAACACGCCCCCTGTTTGCCAGGGTCGCAAAAGACAATCTCGGCTCAAAGCGCGTGTTAGAAAAGTGCGGCTTCCTATTTTTTGGCAGAGATCGCGGCTACGCCAACGCACGCGGCACAGAAATCGACGAAATCATCTTGAAACTCAAATAATAATATCGGCTGTGGCTGGTCTCCTGACCGAGCCACATTGACTTCAGCTTAACTATGGATTCTACTCAAATTTCCCGTTCTATTACAATTATCGGCGGCGGACCGGCCGGATTGATGGCAGCCGAAGTCATCAGTCAGGCTGGTTGGCATGTTGATTTGTATGACGCGATGCCCTCTGTTGGCCGAAAATTTCTCATTGCGGGACGCGGTGGGCTTAATTTGACACACTCTGAACCAATCGAGCCTTTTTTGTCACGATACGGCGCACGTCGCGCTCAGATCGAGCCGCTGCTGGCTGAATTTAGCCCGACAGCGCTGCGTGAGTGGGCCACTGAACTTGGGTTCGAAACTTTCGTCGGTTCGTCTGGGCGCGTATTTCCGACCGATATGAAGGCAGCCCCGTTGCTGCGTGCCTGGTTACAGCGATTGCGCAATAGTGGTGTCACCATCCACCCGCGCCACCGCTGGCTGGGCTGGGATGAGGCTGATTCCCTTCAATTTGACACACCTTTTGGTAAGAAAACTGTGTCGGCTGCGGCAACGGTACTGGCTTTGGGTGGCGGTAGTTGGGCAAAACTAGGGTCGGATGGGGCTTGGGTGCCGCTGTTGGCCGCACGGGGCCTCCCCATCGCACCACTCAAACCAAGCAACTGTGGTTTTGATGTGGGCTGGAGTGAACATTTTCGAACAAGGTTTGCAGGTCAGCCGCTAAAATCAGTTATTTTGAGTTTCACAGACTCAAAAGGAACCCATTTTCATCGCCAGGGCGAGTTTGTGGTGACGGAAACAGGCGTAGAGGGGAGCTTGATTTATGCAGTGTCGGCGTTGTTAAGGGATGAAATTGAGCGGTCGGAAATGCCTGTACTGAGCGCAGCCAAAGGGTCCGTTTTCCACCTCGATCTCACCCCCAACCGAACAGAACAACAACTCACCACCAAACTCTCCCGCCCACGCGGCTCTCGCTCCATGTCCAGCCATCTAAACAGCCGCGTCAAAATCAAAGGTGTAAAAGCTGGTCTACTACGCGAAATCGTCCCAAAAGATGATTTTACTAACCCGGCACGATTAGCCGCATTCATAAAAGCATTACCCATCACCGTAACCGCCCCCCGACCACTGGACGAAGCCATCAGCAGCGCAGGCGGCATCTTGTTTGAAGCGCTCAACGAACAATTGATGGTCAAATCAATCCCCGGCCTGTTTTGCGCAGGTGAGATGCTAGATTGGGAAGCACCCACAGGTGGCTATCTGCTCACCGCCTGTTTTGCTAGCGGCCGAGTATCTGGTCAAGGGGTCATCTCATGGCTTCATAACAAAACGTTGCCTGTTTAAAAGTTTATTAGTGTATTGGAATATTTGTGTATTGGGAAATTTGCCAATACACAAATATTCCAATACACAAACGCCTCCTCTTCTCATCTCCAACTCAGATTCACCCCCTTTGTTTAACAGTTTCTCAGAAGCACGTTACAAATTTTTTACAGATGGCGTCCAGAATGGTGCATATGGAATTTTTTAGAGCTATCAGCAGTCAGCTATCAGCAATCAGCCTTAGGCCATTTACTCCTATCTGAAACCTGATACCAAAGACCTGATACCTTTCTATCTCGGAGGTCAAATGAAATCTCGTTATCAATTCTTTTTACTTTTTGGACTATTGGTGTTTGTTTTGAGTGCGTGTGGTGGATTGGCGCAGGTGGGATTGGTGCAGCAGGAGGTGTTGCAGCCGGTGGAGGTGCCTGCAGATGAGGTGTTGGGACTGGAAACGCCTGCGCTGAGCACAGACGAAGTTGACGTTTCCCCTTCCCTCGAAAGCATCCCAGCCCCATCAACCTCAAATTCTGCACCAGCCGCACAAGCGCCCCTGCAAACAGCACCAGTGGCCGGATTTGAGGCCATTGCGGCCCAACAGCAGGCATTTATCGACCTGTACAACCGTGTCAATCCAGCCGTTGTTTCAATCACCACAGATTCAGGGCAAGGGTCCGGCTTTGTGTATGATTTGGAAGGGCGTGTTGTCACCAATAATCACGTCGTCGAAGGGGCACGCGCCGTTTTTGTGACGTTTGCGGATGGCACCACGGTTGATGCGACCATTTTAGGACGTGATCCTGGTTCAGATTTGGCGGCGTTGCAGATTGATAAGAGGGAAGTGGCGTTAACGGCCGTTCCGCTCGCCAGCTCCGATGCGCTGCAAGTCGGCCAAATCGTAATCGCCATTGGCAATCCATTTGGACTCGCCAACACGATGACCACCGGCATCATCTCTGCACTGGATCGCATGTTCCCCGGTGC
>QQUD01001090.1 GCA_008501785.1 Chloroflexota bacterium | reverse complement strand
AACTATGACACAGCAGTAGGTTATTCTCAAAAAGTTTGAGACAGAATTCTCAAAAACTGTGAGATAAGGGTTGCTTTGAAGGGGAGGTTATTCTCAAAAACTATGAGATACTACAGTTTGTCCCTGTTTTCAGAATTATTTGTCCCACGCTTCAGAAATAATTGTCCCAGATTTTGCTAGTAGTTGTCCCATCGCTTTGTAATTATCCGTCCATCTCACAGACCACCATTTTACACTGAGAAGAAAATCTTTTTCACGGAGGTAATGTGATGTCCCCACCAAACGATGATATTCCCTTATTGTCGGAGCTAACCGAGAGTGCGCGCGAAGAGGCAATGTATCGCTACAACATCATCTCAACCCTCAGATGCTCCTTTATTTTTACCGGCGTGGAAAAAGAAGCTGAAGCCATCAAAGAAATTTATCGGGTGACAATGGGCAACCTTCGTCGTGTCATGCAATTTGTCGAGCAAGTGGAACGAGTCGCTCAGGTCAATGGACAAGGCATTGCTCAAAATGAAACGGTAAACGCTGTTGCCGCACTCATGGCAAACGGCCGTTTCTAAAAAACGTTGCGTCGCTACAATTACAATTCCATACGTTCCAACCGATTGGCTATATCCTCTCGGGTTGGTTCGGTGTAAATCATCACACTGTTTAAATCACTGTGACCCAATAATGCTGCCAATCCTCGCAAATCATCTGGATTAGCTTTGAGGTAGCGGGTGGCAAATGTATGGTGCAATGTGTGCGGGCTAATCGAATCTAATTGAGATCGAAACGCATATTTGTTTAGAGTGCGCAACACGGAACTTCGATGCGTTAACGCTCCATGTTTGCCCAACCATAATGGGAGCGTCTTATCTGGCAGAGTTGCCCTTCCCTCCCCTCCCCTGCTCTCCAGATATGCGGTCAACGCTGTTCGCACTTCTGAAGTGAGCGGCACTTCTCGGTAACTGCCATGTTTGCCTTCACGCACAGTTACCCATCCAGAACGCGCCCGTAATACTAAATCACCCACTTGTAGTTGCAATAATTCACCAACGCGCAAGCCAGTGCCTGCCAACATTTCAATCATGGCAATATCACGCAGCGACCCGCCATGATGCACGGCTCGGAGCAACCGACGCAGTTCCTGGGACGAGAGGCTCTTTGGCAGCCGAGCTGGCAGGCGAATGCTTTTTGCTTCTACGGCTGGATTTTGCCCGACAACTTTATTGGCGACTGCCCATTTATAAAAAGAAGAGATACCGACAAGTCGCTGGTTAATCGTGCTAGGTGCTGCCTGCTCTACTGATTGTTGGTAGGACTTCCAATCACGAATATCGCGGGCAATGAGATGGATTGGGTCGAACGGTTCACTATAAGGACTAGCGGGGGCATTTGAACAGAATGTTACGGTTTCAAACCCCAAATTTCTGTCAAAACCGTAACATCCTGCACAAAAATACCTTAAAGATCATCAATGAAGTAGGTTCCATTTGGCAATACATGCTTGTATGGCAAGAGAGAGATGTGGGATAACGTGTCATCATCGATTTTCTCGCCCTGTTGTCTGAGGCTCGCTACGATCTTCTCGATTTTAATCGTGTTCCAATAAAGTATCGCGTTGGAGACAAGGCTCAAGGAGCTTGCTTTATTCATGATCTGCTCGTAATCGCCTTTTGTGAATTCCCCTTGATTCGCAAAGAAAATCCAGCGGGGTAGCTTATGACGATATTCCCCCTTGTTGAGTTGACGCTGCACCATTCTGCGTAGCTGAGGATCAGTCAGATAACGAAGAATATACTGCGTCTTGATAATTCGTCCCAAATGGGTAAATGCTTTGGATAAGCGATCGGAAGGGTAGCTGTTAATCAGGCGTTGCACGACCACATGTGCCGGAACCGTTCGGCGCAGCAATGAAAGAACCACGCGAAGCATAGCTGACCATTGCTCAACAACGATATCGATATTGGCGCTCTTGTTCAGTAGTGGAGTAAACACACCGTAGTCAACATCCTTGTTGATTCGATACAGTTGTTGGTCTTTGAGGTCGCGGATGCGAGGCATGAATTCATAGCCCAACAAATGGCAAAGCGCGAAAATAATCTCCGTATATCCATTCGTATCCGTCGTGTGTTTACGTGGTTTGAGAATCGTGTTGTTCTCGAGAAGGCCATCGAGGACATAGAGAGCTTCACGCGGACTGCACGAAATCACTTGGGTGCTAAAAACGGAATACTGATCGGAGACATGTGTGTAAATCCCAATCGCTTTTTGGTAGTAGCCATAATAGCGTGGGTAATAAGAAGCAAGGAGGCTGCTGGCACGAATACCAAATCGTTGAGCATCAGAGGAGGAGATTTCACCGGTGCCATAGATTGAACTGAAAGGCAGTTGGTGATGGCAGTTAACAAGCTCGCCACTAGCAGCCTTGGTCGTTTCCTCTCGAATATAATAATGAAGAATATGGCGTAGCATATCGACAGAAACGCCCTTCACACTGGTACTCATGGCAACAACGCCCAGATTGGTTGCTTGAGAAATAATCGCAGCTAGCAATGTTTTGTAAAATTGCTTCGGGTGAGCATGATGCCGTTGAATGGGTGTGAAATGTTTAGTGAAGCCAGTGAGTTGGTCAACTTCCATGAGCAATTGTTCAATCCGGATGGTTGGCATATTGGCATCAATAGCCTTCTGGAGTTTGGTCAGCTTATCTGGCCGAGGCAATTTGTCATCTCGTTTCAGTTTGAGTTTTTTGTCCTGGATTTGGGCAAAGTCATCCGTGTCGAATTTTTCTTTAGCTGTGTTGACATCCTCTTCAAATTGTTGTGTCAGGGTTTCTTTTACATCTTCCTTCTCTGGTAGCTGTAGTTCAATTGAAGCGGATGACTCCAATGCTTGCCAGGCCGTATCACTCAACATGAGGTTCCAAAATGACACATGCTGTTTGCTTTGAGGCAGGTAAAGGTCACCAGAGCGGAGCGCATCTTTGATCGCAAATGCCAATCCCATCTCCCAAACATTACGGTTGATATGGCCAGCAGCATCATGCAAACCCCGGCGCAATTCTTTAGGGACAAAAGCCGTTGGTGTATCACGAGGCAGCTTCTTCAATTCATTGACATCCAATTGACGGACAAGTTGAATGGCTTTAATCAGTTGAGTGCTGCCTTGTTCGGCGGCAAAGGGCAGGTGCAGAAA
>QQUD01001105.1 GCA_008501785.1 Chloroflexota bacterium | reverse complement strand
AAGCGAGACTGGGACAGCGTTTAATTGACGCTAATTTGGTATCACAAACCCAGATCCAGGAGGCCCTGACCCTACAGAAGAAGGAGGGGGGGATGCTGGGTTCGATATTGGTCAAGAGCGGGTATAGAGCTGCAATAATTGCAGCACCTCGTTTTTGTACCGTAGTCAGAAAATCATTGCGTACCCATTCGTGGTCTGTAATCACATCCATAGCTGGCTTACCGCCAATTTTTGCATTTTCAGCATCTGGATATTGTGTAGCACTATGGTTACCCCAAATAGTAACATTGCTAACCTCAGAATTTGGCACCCCTGCTTTTTGAGCTAATTGTGAAACAGCACGATTCTGGTCTAAGCGGGTTAAAGCACTAAATCGATCATTTGGAATATCAGGTGCATTATTCATCGCAATCAAACAATTTGTATTTGCCGGATTTCCAATAACAGCAACGCGCACATCGCTTGCAGCCTTCTGCAATGCCTGACCCTGCCCGACAAAAATTGGACCATTGACACGAATTAAATCACCGCGTTCCATCCCCTTGCTACGAGGACGTGAGCCAACCAACAGCGCCCAATTCACACCGTCAAAAGCAACATTAGGATCATCTGTTATTACAATATTGCATAACAATGAGAAAACACAGTCATTCAATTCCATTACAACGCCTTCTAATGCCTTTAGTGCGGGAGTAATTTCCAATAAATGTAAATCTACTATTGTATCTTTTCCGAATATTTCACCGGAAACCAGACGTGGTAACAAAGTATAACCAATATGACCAGCTCCGCCGGTTACTGCAACTTTTACTTTTTTTTGGGACATCATTCGCTCCTGTTGAGAATTAACCGTTAATGATTTGTCTAGAGTGGACTCACTACAAAAACGGCCGTGATTTTATAACACGTCACGACCATTATTACCATTCATTATAAACTGGCACTAATATTACTTTTATATTATTTATCTCGAATTATTTTTAATGCCCGCGTATAGCCTGAACGGGATTTTGATGGAGAACTAAATGTGATCCAATTTTGAATCCAATCACTTGTTTCTGGCATTCCACTTTCAAACGCGGTTTGTTTCAGCACATCCATATCAATTGGCACTCTACGCAGTTCAACACCAACACTCCCCCGTTCCCAATTGATAATGGTGTATTCTGCCCAAGGTAAAATACGTGGCGCGACTTTAAACGGCATTTGCTCAAAAGGCATGCCAACACTACCCGCATTTACAATTAGAATCCCATTGTGCTGTCTCATCATCTGAACATGTGTATGTCCACCAGCCATAATTGTAGCAGTGTGTCCATCTAACATATCATCAAGTAGTTCGGGAGGTGTAACGGCAAATAAGTTCTCAATATTCGAACGAGGTGTACCATGAAAGCAGAGTAATGTCACCTCTGGGTCAAGTTGAAACTTGAGGAAAGGTTCATAGGTTCGTAAATATTCTAAATCAGATTTAGAAAGTCTATCAAGACACCACCTCAGTGAATCAATAAACCAGGGTTCGTTCATGTAAGCTCGCCCCAACTCAATATCAAACAAAAATGTTTCATGATTGCCAATAACACATGGACACCCTAAAGTCTTAAGTGTCGCCACAACCTTACTTGGCTGAGGTCCTAATGTTGCCACATCGCCTAAACATATAATTTCATCCACTTTTTGGTATTCAATATCAGCAAGTACGGCCTGAAGTGAAACATAATTCCCATGAATATCCGAAATTAGCGCAACTCTCATGTCTTATCCTTGTTCTAAAATTTTTGGGGGTGGTTGATCAGATAACACGGAATGTTTCAAGCTACCGCGCTGCCTAACAGTTTCATATAATAAAAGTGCTGTTGATACAGATAAGTTTAAACTATCAACAACACCCTGCATTGGAATTACAATACGATAATCTGCATGAGTTAACCAAGATGATGATAATCCCAGTGCCTCACTCCCTGTCACAATTGCTATGGATTGCAACATATCTGTAGATGTATACGGCACATCGCCATCAGGTGTTGCAGCTAAAATACAAATATTCCGCTTATGCAACCAATCAATAACGTGGTTAGTTTTCTCAATAATAATGGTAACAGAAAATACCGCACCTAAACTAGCTCGAATAACATTGGGATTGAAGACATCTGTTCCAGATGCATTAGGGGAATGACAAACAATCAATGCATCTATTCCGCAAGCATCTGCTGTACGAAGGATTGCACCTAAATTTCCAGGTTTTTCCGCATTTTCAACCACCAAGATGAATGGATTTATTTTTAAGGGCAACTCATTCAGCGCAACATGCCAATATGAAAAGATGAACAATAATCCACCACTTTCACCTCGATAAGCAATCTTCGCAAATAATTCTGGGGTGACTTCGTACATTTGAACAGGCTTTATACTTGCTAATGCATCTAGTTGAGATAATAATTCGGCCGTTTCCGCATCAGCTTCTGCAATTTCCCGGCAAACATACGCCTCAAGGGGTATTCGATTATGCAACAAAGCTTGCCTGATTTCTCGAACACCTTCCACAATTGTGACCTGTTCATCATCGCGATGGCGACGATTCCTCAATTTTACAATGCGTTTAATTCGTCTATTTTGCAAACTGGTAATCGTCACACTCATTCATGACCTTCCACATTTATACTCTTTTTTATTGTATTATTTGGAAAAAAGGTTCGCAATGATGCAAAAGTAACGGCCGTTACCACCTAATCAAATCAGAAAATTTTTATCCGCATACACTCAAGCTACGATATCATTACATACCAGACAAATTACGACGAGTCTGCAAGAGCAGCAGGAGTTAAGGTAATAAAGCCAATCTCTTTATACTGTTTTGTTATCGCAGCTTGATAATTTTTAGTAAAGAAATCTACAATTTGAGCAAACACAGCATCATAAAAAGGCTGAAGTTCACGTTGCCGATCCTCATGAATTTTAATCTCACGCCCTGTTGGGCCTAATTTGACAATAAAATGTGGCCCAATTTTTTTAATGAAAAAGCTCATTAAAAAGCGCATTGGATTAGAGCCACCCATCTCTTCAACAGTTAACTCAACACCAAAATGCCAAAAAGCCTGTTCATCCATACGCATTGCACCTGCCAATGCATAAAAACGATCATTTGGGCTTATTTCTTCACCACGCGGAATATACGTTATTTCTTGAT
>QQUD01000588.1 GCA_008501785.1 Chloroflexota bacterium | reverse complement strand
ACGGGCTACACCTGGAATCGTGACCTGTTCCCTGATCCCAAAGCATTTATTGCTAAACTACACCAGCGCAATCTAAAACCCGCGCTCAATTTGCATCCTGCAGAAGGCATTCACGACCATGAGGAGCCGTATGCAGCGATGGCAAAACATATGGACATTGATCCAGAAACCAAAGTGCCCATCCCATTTTCGATTGCCGATCCACATTTTACAAAAGCGTATTTTGAATTGCTGCACCATCCACAAGAGGTGGATGGTGTCGATTTTTGGTGGATGGATTGGCAGCAGGGCACAGCATCGGGGCTGGTAGGGTTGGACCCGTTGTGGTGGTTGAATCATTTACATTTTTATGATTTAGGGCGCGGGGGGGAGAAACGGCCGTTTATCTTCTCGCGTTGGGGTGGTTTAGGCAACCATCGATATCCCATTGGTTTCTCTGGCGATACCGTAGTGTCTTGGGAATCGCTTGCCTTTCAGCCCTACTTCACCGCCACCGCTGCCAACGTCAACTATGGTTGGTGGAGTCACGACATTGGTGGACACATGGGCGGCATCGAAGAGCCAGAGCTGTACGTGCGCTGGGTACAGTATGGCGTGTTTAGCCCAATTTTGCGCCTGCACTGCACTAATGTGGCATTTCACGAACGACGACCGTGGGGATATGACGCAGAAACGGACCAGCTGGTCTCTCACGCAATGCGGCTGCGTCATGCGTTCATTCCCTATCTGTACACAATGGCCTGGCGCAATCACACCGCGCATGTGCCGCTCATTCGTGCCATGTATGTGGAAAACCCACACGATGAACCAGCCTATCATTGCCCAGACCAGTATTGGTTCGGATCAGAATTGGTTGCTGCGCCGTTTATCAGCCCAGCCGATCCAGATACGCGCCTAAGCCGTCAGGTAGTGTGGCTGCCTAAGGGTGATTGGTTTGGCTTTTTTGATGGATTACGACATGCGGGTGATGGGTTTCAGGTGGTAAACGGCCGTTTATCCGACATCCCCATCTTCGCCAAAGCAGGTGCCATTGTGCCACTGGCGGCAAATGCAAATGAGAATGGTACCGTCAACCCCGAACACCTTGAAATTCACGTCTTCCCTGGCGCAGATAACACATTCGACCTGTACGAAGACGATGACCTCAATGCACACAGCCTCACACCAATTCAACAACAATGGTCACAACGCTCATGGACGCTCGCAATTGGACCCGCTCAAGGACAACTCTCACATCTTCCCGAAAAAAGATCATGGATAATGCACTTTCATAACGTCACTTCAGAGTCGGTAACTGTGCGCCAAAATGACATAGTGCTTGGGCTGCTAACCGATTATGATGAAACGACATCAACTTTGCAGATAACAGTTAATGATGTTAAACCCACTGATTCAATTACCATCACAATCCTAACAAGTGATAAGAATTCTCAAGGCCAATCTTTATCCAAATTGAATGCGTGTCAAAAATGTGTGCAAGCTTTTCGCATGGACACTTGGGTCAAAGATCGCCTGTTCAAACAGCTTCCCGCTATTGTCGAACACCCGTCACTGTTACAAGAATATGGATTGCTGTTAACCGAAAGTCAACTGCGAACATTGTCCGAAATCATCTTTGAGGCCGGTTTTCTCCGCACATCAACGCGCAGCTCAGAAAATGAGATGATTTTGATGTGGAATAATCATGAAACTGAAAATGTGACCTATCGATGGCACGGCTATGTAGACAATCTACTGCAACGGACGAAGTTTCAGCAAGGGCCTTTACCCAAGTTTGGGGTTTTTGAGTTTGGGGATGAGTCCATTACCTATCACAAGGGGAACCAGACATCAGCCGGACGAATCTCGGTGGGTGGATGGTTAGCATCTGTGCCAGAGCGCATTAACCCAGCATTGATAGCTGGGTTGAATGCAATCGTGCAATTTGAAATAGATGATGAAACTGCACATCTGATTTTTGATAATGGACAAGCCACAATCACAAATAGTGCTCACCTACAGCCCAGTGTGACAATTACGTCCCAAAAAGCTGATTGGCTCGATCTAATCAACGGCGACTTGGCACCTGAAGAACTTTTTCTTAGTGGAAAATTGTCTATTAGTGGCGATATGAATTTACTGCTTCAATTAGTTGATGTCTTGCAAGTTACACCACAAAGTCTATATCGGACTGGCAAATGGCAGCTAAAAGTGCAGTACAACGATTATTTAACAATTAATTTGGACTAAACTGCCTAATAAATTTAATTGGACGAATCGACGAATTTAACGAATAATAAACACATTCATCTGATTCGTATATTCGTCCAATTCGTGATTCAATCAGGAGAAAAAAGTTGTCAAATCTAGCCACAATTCCCCAAGATGTTGATATTTCTGAAAGCCCACCCCCAAAAGGACGTTTGCGCACAATGTTTGCGCTGGCCTTTGGTTACTTTATCGACCAAGGAGAAGGGCAGGCAATGTCCGTGCTCTTTCCTACATTGCAGGCAATGTGGGGGTTGTCGTATACCCAGCTTGGCATTATTGGCACCATTCGCAACATTTTGCAATCAGTAACTGCTCCTTTCTGGGGCTACGTGGCAGATAAATATTCTCGCAAAAACGTGATTGTGTTTGGTACTGGTTTGTGGGGCATCTGGACGGCACTTATTGGTTTTACCCAAGGGTACGAGCAGCTATTGATTCTGAGGGCAATTTCTGGCATTGGTCTTGGCTGTTTGTTGCCAGCAACTTTTTCTCTCATTTCGGACACCTATCCACCAGAAAAACGTGGTCAAGCGTTAGGGATATTAGGTGGCATTGGGGTGTTGGGCATCGTGGTTGGCACAGTCGGCCTGGGTATGGTTGCCAGTGAAGAAATGTGGCGCTACGGTTTTTTTGGCCTGGGGGCGTTTAGTATCTTGTCGGGCGCAATCATTTGGTGGCTGGTGGAAGAACCAGTTCGTGGGGCATCTGAGCCGGAGTTGGCGGGTAAGATTACAGAAGCAAGCGCCGAAAAATATAGCGTTAAGTTGTCTGACATGCCTAAAGTACTCAGAATTCCCACAATTTGGGTAGCCATTGCCCAAGGGTTGGCAGGTGCAATGCCCTGGGTTGTCTTGGGACTGTACATGATCACCTGGTTGGTGAATGAACGTGGTTTTGTTGAGCAGCAGGCGACGATTGCGTTTGCGGGGATTGTGATTGGGACGGCGATAAGTAATGTGGTTGGTGGATTTTTGGGAGATTGGGCAGAAAAGAGGAATGCGAAATACGGCCGTACCGCCATCGGCCAAATCTCGATCATAACTGGTATCCCGCTCACCTATATTTTGTTCACGCAAACGGCCGAATGGTCATTAACAAGCATCTCCATATTAAGCTTTGTCACTGCCTTGTTCATCAGTTGGCCGGGAAAAGGCTCAAAAGAACCGATGATGCAAGGTGTTACGCCTCCAGAACTACGAGCGTCAGCATTTTCAATCGTGACGTTTATCGAAAACGGATTCACGGCACTGGCAGCCTTTTTGGCCGGTTCATTGGCTGATAGTATCGGTCTTACAAATGCCTTGGTGTGGACGATTCCGTTTCCCTGGATAATATGTGCTTCGATTTTCACACTGTTTTACTTCACTTACCCCCGCGATTCTGCCAAATTGCGTGCGTTGATGGCACAAAGAGCGCAAGAATTAGAGGTGTGAGCGACGGTAGAATGGTCCAATCTCAAAGATTGGACCATTCTGTACGGCCAAATAGTTTTGTTAACCACAACTTCCTGACTATAATAAGATTACTCTTGGTTATGTCGGGTTTGATGTTGTGCTCAATAGCTGTGTACTGGTACGTAAAGGCTCCGATTAATACCGACACCAATTGAATAGTATTTTTTTTAGCCATTATTGGTATGCGTTTTGGTTGCAGGCAGACTGTGTGTTGTGCTTGCTTGCTGTTTGCCCAATTTATTCACATCAAAAAAAATTGAAGGACGTGAAAAATGACAAAAACTGTTTCAACCCGCAAGCCCGTTGTTGATTGGATAACTGTCGTGGCAATTGCTGCGATTGCGATTAGTCTTAATGTGGCAATTCATGAAGGCACTCATGCACTAACCTGTTTGTTGGGGGGCGGGGATTTGCAAGAATATTCTGCTTTGCATGTGCTTTGTGGCTCTCAAACTGTCTTGCAAGATAAGTTTGTCGCTGGTTCAGCAGCTATTTTTAACATTTTATTTGGTCTGTTGATTTGGCGTTTTGTGAGCAGTCCTCGTGAAATGAGTTCATCGACTCGCTTTTTTCTGTGGCTTTTTATGCTGATGAATTGGTTAAACGGGTCTGGTTATTTTATGTTTTCTGGTATTGCAAATGTTGGTGATTTGGCGGAAGTCATTGATGGTTGGGAACCTGCCTGGTTATGGCGTGTTTTGATGACGATTTTTGGCACGGTGATGTTTATGTTTTTTGTTTGGTTGGCATTACGTGAACTCGGCAAAATGATTGGTGGTGAGCTAGATGAACAAATTGGACGGGCAAATAAACTTGGTCTAATCTCCTATTTCACAGCATTTATGGTTGTTTTGTTAGCGGGTTTGTTTAACCCTTACGGATTTGCGAGCTTGCCAGTTATTGCTGGCTTGCTGGCTGTGGCAGGTGGCATGTCCCCGCTGGTGTGGATGATGCAATGGTTTCGTGCCAAAACCTTTGTCAAGGTTGAGAAAAAACCGCTAGAAATCCACCGCAGTTGGCAGTTGATTGCCATTGCAGGCGTTGCCGTCTTCGTTTATGCGTTTATTTTGGGGCAGACTATTTATTTTTGATTTTCATTTTTGGGGTTGACAAATTGAATCTTTCCTAATACCATTAGGTAAAACTAATGGTATTAGGTGTTTGATGGATAAACCATTAACCAGACGACAAATAGTTCGGCAAGAAACAATTGAAAATATTCTCAGCATTGCGCGTGAGGAAATGAAAAAAAATGGGGTGGCTGCGCTTAGTTTGGGCGTTATTGCCAAACGTCTGGGAATCCGTACGCCTTCTTTATACACTTATTTTGATAGTAAAAATGCGATTTATGATGCGCTGTTTCGGCGCGGATTTTTAGAATTTGAGCGTTGTATGGACGAACGCCCGTTTCAAAACGGCCCACTCCGCAAAAATGTAATAAGCTCCTTAGAAACCTACATGCGCTTTGCCCAGGAGAACCCGGAACTATATCAACTCATGTTCCAACGCCCCGTTCCACAGTTTGTTCCCTCAGAAGAAAGTATGGCCGTTAGCCTGGGGCTTCTAGAGAAAAGTAAAGAGCAATTTGCCCATATTTTCGAAAGCGGTGAATTGTCCACTGATTTTCCTTTTGCAGAAGCCCGCGATTTATTCATTGCGATGCAGCATGGGCTAACAGAGCTGCATTTGGCGAATAATCCTGATTTGGCTGTGGGAAACGGCCGTTTCGGTAAACTCATCAATCAGGCAGTTGATCTATTCTTAGCCGCCTGGCAGAAATAATTTTTCACTCAATATTATCATCACAAAACCGACAATTTCATATGTTGATCAAGGGACTGGAGATCAGAGATTGTATCCTGGCCGGCCACCATTTTCTTCCGTCACCTGTCTCAAATAATAGTGTGGAGGTAACAGAAATGACTCTTTCAATTGGTGTAAATGAAGTGACGCGACAAATCGTATTGGATATTCCCAAATTATCACATGCTGAAGCAGGAAAACTGGCGCAAAATGAGTATGAGAGAGTGTTGGCGCTGATAGAAACGTTATCCGGTAACGACTGGGATCAGCCCACTTATTGTACTGAATGGCGAGTGCGCGAGATGGTGGCGCATTTGGCTGGTTCTGTTGCTGGCTCCAGCAGTTTTGCAGCGTTCAAGCACCAAAATATTGACAATCCTTACGCAAAGGAGTTTGCAGATCCAACAGACGCCACGAATAAGCTGCAAGTTGAAGAACGGGAAGTTTACAGCTTATCAGAACTCGTTGCCGAATTCCGGCAAAAGGGACAAATTGCAGTCAACAATCGAAAAAATCTACCCTGGATTGTGCGAAAAATCCATTTGCCCATGGGATCGTTGGGATTTACTTCATTCGAATATTTAATGGATACGATCTACCCGAGAGATCAATGGATGCACCGGTACGATATTTGTGCTGCAACAAGTAGGGAAATGATCACAACGGCGGAACATGACGGCCGTATTGTCGCCCTTGTCCTGCGAGATATTGCCAAAAAGCTGCGTAAGTCGTTATCAAACCGCACAATCGTGCTGCGTTTGATTGGTGACGCGGGTGGCGAATACCAGTTTGGTCGAAATGCAACCCCCGACGCCATTCTAGAAATCGATGTGTTCGATTTTAATTTACGGTCTTCTGGACGGATTTCGGTGGATGAGGCTGCGGGGAAAACGGCCGTTTCAGGTGATCATTCCACTGCAAAATGGTTTCTAGAAAATTGTGAAGTAGCGTATTAACGATTCCGTATTCGTTCTAAAAGAAAACGCCTTAGCCAACATTTGGGTTGGTGAGGCGTACCATTATCAAACTCAAAAAAAATTCCAACACGCTATCCAATTTTAATTTGGTCTAATAACCATTGGAAAAGGCGGCGCAGCAGACTGGGGCGGCGCAACTGTTCAACTTGACGGCGCTGCTCGTTTTTAAGCTGCTGGGTGCGGCGGCTGGGACTGCTGCCATTTGGTGGGACTCGTGGAATATCTTTGTAGCTAATCGTTAACGTTGGACGAGTATCTTGCCCATGTATGCGATATTTTTCATTGCCGCAGCCCAATACTGCACATTTCCCCCCGTTTTGTTCCCAGCACACTTTATGGTACAGCGTACCACATTGCGTACACACCACCGGTGTAATATCCGGGTCGGTGACGTAATTTTCAACGGGATTGGCACACATGGGACAATGCATGCTCAGTTGGTTTGCTTCCCGTATATCATCATCAGTGATGCGAATGGGCGGTAATTCTTGTTCGGTCATAATGGTATAAGCGTAATCTGTCTTCTCGTAAACGTCAAGAGAATTTGGGTGGGTTTAGTCGTTGTTCATATGGGAAGAAGTGAATAGTGAATAGTGGGTAGTGACTAACCACTAACCACTATTCACTATTCACTTCCTTCACCATGACCGTGCTGCCCACGATGGCCACTGAAATTCGTATGGGCTGACGCGTGTTTTTTCTCGATCCCAGCTAAAGAAGCCGCTGGTTTTAGCACGAGGATCAAGGACGTAGGCAATGTGCCAGATTTGCGTGAAGAAGTTTTGATGAATGAATTGGTCCATGCCGGATAAAAAGATGCCGAATCCGGGATGCGTATGATACCAGCCAACGATAACGGCCGTTTCATCTGGATACCGTTCCCATAACTTATCATTCATATACCGCCAGCTCTCTGGCGTGTAGGTGACACTGGCACCTTGCATCACCGTATGTTTGGCAATGATCGTGTCGATGACGTGAACCACGTAACGGCCGTCAGGCTGCTTTTCAGGTCGTGGGCCAATCATCACACCTGCTACCTCGCGGTCCAGGCTGGTCAGTGCATGTGCTTGCGCCGAACGCAAGGCGTTTTCATCCATCAAAATATCTACCGCCGCCCAGGTCGGATGACCATTTGGTAAACGGCGTCCTGCAATGCGTACGCGTGCTGTGCTAGGACGAATCCACGGATCAGAACTGCCTTCGAGTTCGTCAAAGGCTGGCTCTGGTTCAGAAACAGTAATTTTGGTTTCTAAGGGCGCTTCTTCATCTTCGGTTGTTGCCGATTCTTCCTCACCTATTTCTTCAACAGCGGGTTCTTGTTTGACTTCTGGCTCAGGTTCTGGATCAATATCTGATGCTTCAGTTTCATCTTCTGTTGTTTCAGAGGGGGAGGGTTCGGAAACGGCCGTTTCGTCAACCGCTGCCTCATCCATTTCCTCTTCTTCAATTTCAGCAACAAAAGTTACCTCATCATCATCAGTTTGTTCATCTTCAACAACTTCTGCAGCAGCTTCCAACTCAGTTGGCACGATAACCGCTTTTTCAAACCAATCCTTTGATGGTGGGATTTGCTCGCCCGCGGCATCTGTGACGGTCATCGCCACATCCACTGCTTCATCATCAGCCAGATCAATCA
Organism: Chloroflexota bacterium; assembly: GCA_008501785.1. The sequence continues at coordinate 4,397 of QQUD01000588.1, read as the reverse complement.
GTTTGATTTCTTCGTAGGTTTCCCAAACATCAGCTTCTAGTTTATCGGCGTACTTGACCAAATCGGCCAGCGTACAATCCGTCAGGTGTTTAAAACGGCCGTCTTCCAACGGAATCGCGTCGGCTGCTGTCAAAGTTACATTGGCAGTTACCACGTCCGGCGAATCCGGCAGCGAAATGCGAATAATCGCGTTAAAAGTAAGGTGATTGTTTTCAGTCATGAAATTAAGATAGAGACAGAGATAGAGACAGAGATAAAGGAAACCTAACTCTCTGTCTTTGTCTCTGTCTCTTAATATTTTAAGGAATTAATTCGATATTAATCACACACGGTGGGGCGCTGCTGAGGCGGATATTGTTGCGGTCAACGGCCGATAACCGGACCTCATAGCTCCCCGCCAGCAATTCTTTTGTCTCCCACTTGCCAAGTGTACCGAGACCCGTGTCCCAGCGTCGTGAGTCCACTGTTGTCCAGCCTTCTGCGCCCACCAAATGCGTTTGCAGTTGATACCGGGTGGCATCAGGAATTTGCACCGTGCCTAAAAGCGTTACTGTGTCACCAACAAAAGCGTTTGCACCAGTTAGCGGTGCGATAATGCGTAAATTTGGGTCAGGACAAAGCGCTGCATTCGTTGTTGCCAAACTCTCATCCGCAATCGTCGTTACCACCGTCTCTAGCTGGTTCACCTGCTGATTGAGCACGACGACCCAGCCAATGAGAAAAAAAAAGGTAGCCAGCAAGCTCACTGCCGCTACCCCAACTGCGAGGTAGGGACTAAACCACGAATTGCGTTGGAAACCGGCCGTTGTGGGTGGTTGAGTCATAGTCGGCTCATAAGCACTAGGTTCATAGTCTGATGTAGACCAAACCGACGTATGCACACCGCGCCATTTCACAACCGGTTCTGGCTGCTCATCTAACTTTTCGTAAAAGCCAGCAAACGGAACCAGTTCACCGTGTTCCCAACCAAAAAAGCTGGCTTCGTTGCGAATTGGGTCAACGACTAAACCAACATGCCACGGCAGCGTAAATGCTGCCGAATGCACGACCACATCATCGCCAGAATAAAAAACACCAAGCGCAGGATGCGTGTGGAACCAGCCGACAATGTCCAAATCAGCATATTGTTCAGCCCGATCTTTATGGATTTGTGACCATGAATCGGCTGAAAATGTAAAATGAACGGGTCCGGAATCCTGGCTTACAGCCGGAATTGCAGCTTTGACCACAACTAGCAATTGCTTGCCGGTGCGGTACGCACGCCCCAGCAAACAGCCACCCAATTCGGTGCGTAAATTGCTGATGCTGTGCGTGCGAATTTGTTCCAGTGCAGCTTGCCGGGTAATTACCCATACATTGGCATCTTGCTGTGGTTGTGTACCATGCAAGTAGTAGCCGTTGTTCAGGTCGGGAAACGGCCGTTCCGCCAACGTTTGAATCTCGTGTTGCAGCGGGACGTTTGTTTCCAGGTTGTTGGGGGTGGAAGACGGCCGTTTTGCGTCAACGGGGTTAGAGTAAGTTGATGCCGATGTCATCCGCTTCCTCCTCCCCAATCTTAATTAGGTCCGTCAATGATTGGCCCTTCAACTTGCGTGAATCGATTGGGAAGAGGCGCTTGTGTCGCATAGACCAGGCAGCAGCTTTGGAATTCATTGGGTCTTTGGGGTCGAAATTTTTGTATTGAATCATTTCGCCCAGCGTGAGCAGCAGCTCATCCAATGTTTTCGCAGGCCACCAGGCACCAATGCAAACAGCCCCTGTGACATGAATGTTTGGATGGAAAATCGGCGTATGCCATTTCAACTGCGGTTGTTTCAACGGATATTCAGCGTGCAAATACAGGCTGACATCATGCTGTTCCCGCAAAATCGGCTTACCCGAAGCATTGATCTTTTCCACACCTTTGCAGGTGAAACGAATCAAATACTTCTCTACCGGATCGCCATCCGTGGTGACAATGTGAATGAATTGACTGCGATTTACCAGATCAACAACACGTTTATGATCATTACGCAGTCTAGTTTCACGAATATTAAAGGACATGCTTACCTCAGATTAGAAAATTAAACGATACATCATTGACCCTAAGAAGTAAATTATTGGTGATTAGTATATTGGTATATCGGTTAGGTAAATATACTAATATACCAATATACCAATATACCCTTAGGGTCTTTTCCATTACCCAGCTGTTACTTCAGGGAATAGGCTCAGAATATCATCTTCAACGACACCTGCATCGCCCAATGAATCATCTTCACTTAAGCGTTTGCCAGACGAACGATGGTCCAAACGATAGGTAATAGGGTTTGCACCCTGACTGGTGGGGAGTCCCATCTTGCTTACCAATGCTGGAATCAAACGACGCATCGGTACGTCACCAGGAAGTTCAACCGGGGTTTTCTTTGAGCCGGTGGGATCATAAATAATTACTTTAATGCTAGCCATTTTTAAAAAGCCTCCATACTATGCTTTTATATATCTAATTTAACAGTGCATCGCACTTTCCGAAGTGCCTTGCACCTGATACCTAATACGTGATATTGTCACACTAGTTGCAAAAAAACGCGACAATATGTAAACCTCATGCTTCATTAATCAAATTGGAAAAACGTATCCAAATCTCCAGTCATTTCCAAATAAGCAGTCTCTTTTCCATTGCGTGCCTGAATGATATCCAGAGGTGCGACATCAATTTCGGCCAGGGTGCGATCTAGAAAATCTTCTTCACCAGTAATTCTATGAGTGAGTCTCATTTCGCGCTGCACGCCATTGCTGGTTGCATTCAGCGAGGCTTCAGACAGCTTGCCCATTCGCTTGAAGAAAAACTCCTCTTCTTGCGTGGTTGGATCAACCATGCTTACTACTAATTCGTAGCTAAATTCGAGGACCGTTTCTTCACCTAGTTTATCTTTAGCAATGGCTAAAAGCTCGTTTACGGTGGTGCTGTTTGTGTTGACATTGGGTAACTCAATTAGCGGTTCCAGCGGCGGATGCAGCCTGTCTTCGATAACAGGGTATTCCGTTTTGTAGATGTCATTGGTTAATCCGTTGATCAACATCGCCACGCCTGGCTCAACTTCCATCTTGTGAATCAATTTCAGCGCTTCTTGTGTTTGGAAAGCCGCCACAATTGATGCACTGGTTGGGGTTGTTGGTACTTTGCCTTGCAGCACATTTTCACGTGCCAGAATGGGGCAGGAGTAGCGCAAACTGATCATTTGATAATCGTAATCGGTGAGCGTGCTCTCGTAATTGGCACCACGTCCGGGCCAAAAGACACGTACGATGCCCATCAACTCTTGAATGGCTCCATCCACCCAGGGGCGGTTGATAAATTGGCTAAAGCGATCAATAGATAGTCGCGCTTCCCGGTTATCTAGGCAGCCAACAATTACATCAACGTGCCGGAAGACACCAAGCCCCATTTCGGCATTGATGTCACCGTGCCACGCTTTTACATTCACATCGGGGTTCAGCTCTTTGGCGGCTTTGGCGGCGGCATCGACTTTACGTTTGCCGTTATCCGACTCCCGAAACAACACTGAGCGGCTGAGATTACTATCCTCAATCGTGTCAAAGTCACAAATGAGAAGGTTGCCAATGCCCATCAGGGCTAGATTTTTGATTACTTCGTTGCCTAGCGCTCCGGCACCGACAACCATCACCGTGGCTTCACGAACAACTTCTTGCTGCCACCAGCTAATGTAGCTGAAGGTGTGGTATCGATCCGAATCGGGATCAGTGATGATAATAGGTTCAGTCATGAGATTTACGATTTTAGATTGACGATTGACGATTGTTTTCTGGTATCGCTGTGGCCGGTCTCCAGACCGAGCCACTTCTTCGTCAAAAGTGAATCACTCCTTTTTTAATTTATAAGTCCGTTTCTATCATTTGACGTGAAAATGTGTGGTCACAGGCATTGCAGCGATACGTTAGCTGAAATGTTTGCTGCATTCGCACCTGATAACCAAACGCCTCTGGAATTGTCACATGATCAGATTTGAGAATGTCTCTCCCAATTTCCACTACATGTTTGTCATTGCATTTTGGACAGCTAGGTGTTTTACGTACACGCCATCGAGAAGCTGTGTAAATCAGCCCAGCAAATACAGTCATTGCAAACACGCCTACTACCCAATTAATGCTCATGAACAATGCAAAATCCTTTAGTCAAGAGAAACCTGATTGTAATAATTCCCTTCAATCTTTTGCAAAGTATTTATTGCAGCTTCTCTTACGTAATCTGCTTCATCAGTCGCTGCCAATTCTTTGAGACGATGGATGATCGTTTCATTTAGTTCAGTGCATAAAGCTGTATTTTCTGCGGCAACTCTTCGCACATGAGAGTAATTGCTGCTCAACTGATTGAGAATTTCTTCTTTGGTTGATTG